>JASHWZ010000120.1 GCA_030043865.1 Thermoplasmata archaeon
CGAGACCGGGGCGGCCGCCGGCGGCAGCGGCGCGGGCGGAGCCGGAGGCGGTGGTGCGGCCGGGAGCGGGGCGGTCACGGCGGGCGCCGGGGCGGGCGGAGCGGTCGACGCCGAGTTCGAGACGTGGTGATGGCTCGAGGACGCCGGGGCTGAAGGGATCGGGACGAACTCCCCCGGTCGCCACGTGTGGGGCTGGCGGAGGATCGATGGGTCCTTCAGGAACAGGTCCGCGTGTCCGCACGCCTTGCAGATGCGGGTGCCCATCGAAAGCTCGCCCCGGGAGCGGAGCGACAGCGTCCCTCCGCCGATCGAGCCCGTCTTGAGCTCATTCGCCCAGACAAAATCGCTCGCGCCGCAGTTACTGCAGACCGGTGGCACAGAACACCTATCGCACGACAAGAGGCCCGCCATCGGTAGAAAAGCATTGCGTCGGTTTCGGACGGCTCGGAGCGCTCCGGCGAGCTCCGCGGCCTCGGGCTCGCGGGCGAGGGTCGCCCCGGCGCAAGCCCCTTTTAGTCGACGTCCGTCCGGAGGGCGCATGGCACCCCCCTCCTTCCGCCGCATCACCGTCGCGATCGACGGCTCGTCGAACGGGGACGCCGCGCTCGACGCGGCGATCGACCTCGCGCACCGCTACGGAAGCGACCTCGTGATCGTGTCGGTCGCCCCGCTCATCCCGGTCTACATCAGCACGAGCGAGCCGTACGTCCCCGCGGCCGTGCCACCGAGCGAGATCGGTCACTACCGCGAGATCGTCGAGGCCGCCGTGAAGAAGGCGGAGGCCGCCGGGGTCGCGACCGTGACCGGAGTCAGCTACGAGGGCGTCGTGGTCGACGAGATCTTGTCGCACCTCGAGCAGCACCCGACCGACCTGTTCGTCATCGGCTCGCGTGGGCTCTCCACCGCCAAGCGGATCCTGCTCGGCAGTGTGTCGAGCGCGGTCGTGAACCACGCGCCGTGCCCGGTGCTGGTCGTCCGACCGGTGCCTACGAAGCCCGCGTGACGATCACGCGCGTCGGGCACGGCAGCTTGTGCGACGCCTTCCGCAGCGCTTCTTTCGCGTCGGCGATATGCGCCTCGGTCGTGTACACGGTCAGCAGCTCGCTCCCGATCTCCGCGCGCACGGCGTGACCGACCGGTTTGCCGAAGGCCGCCCGCATGCCGTCCGAGATACGGTCCGCGCCGGCCCCCATCGCCATCTTGTGCTCACGCAGGATCTGATGGGGGTACCGCCGGACCTTGAGGTGGTACTCGTTCAACGCGGCCTTCTCCATCACTCGGACCGCGCTGATGCGCGCCGCCTCGAGCGCGATGTCCCGCACCTGCGCGGCCTCCTCCGTGCCGAGCGTGAGCGCCACGGGGTACTCGCCCCGGAGGTTGCCGGTGTCGAACTGCGAGATCCGGCAGTTCGGGACGCCGCCCATGTACTCGCGTCGAGTGTAGACCTGGCCCTCGACCTTCCGGTACATCCGGGCCGGCTTGCGCGTCATGGGGCGCCGCGAGATGGGTGGGCCATTAAAACGATTGCCCGGGCGACGGGGCGCTATCGGGGGAGCGTGCGTCGTGCCGACACATGGGCCCCGGAGACGGCGGCCGACAGCTCGACGATCGGAAAGCCACCGCGGCTCAACCACCGCAGGTCGCCGCGGGTCGCGCCGGGCCCCTTCGACCGCGCGAAGAAGCTCCGGCCGAACATCGCCTGCGCGGCCCACCATCCGCGGCGACGCAACCCGCGAAGGACCGTGCGAACCGCCGGGGAGGCGAGCCCGAGCCGGTCGGTGAACCGCTCGCTCGCGTCGAAGAACCGTCCGGCCTCGGGAGCACGGAGCAGCTCCGGTAGATCGCGGCTCGCTTCCCGGACGCGTGCGAGGAACCGCTCGCTCCGCAGGAGCCGGGGCGAAGGCAGCGGTCCCCCGACGACTCCCACCAGGAGTCGACCGGGGAGCGGGCGGTGCTGCACCGCTCCCCACGGGGGGATCCCTCCTCGGACCCGGAACTCGAGGCCGCCGCCGCTCGCGATCGCCGCGACGCCGCCGAGACCGCCCTCTCCGAACAGGTCCGCGAGATGCGCGGCCCGAACGGCCGCGGTTCGTGACGCGCCGGCGACTGCCGCGACCGCGAGCGCCGTGGCCGACGCTCCCGCCGCGCTCATGCCGAACCCTTGACCGATCGGCAGTTCGTGCCGAAGCCGTACGGTGAGCGAGCCGCGCGCGACCGGTCGCAGACGTCGCGCGACCTCCGTCGAGATCGGCAGCGGCGTTCGCGCGTCGCCCAGCACGCGCATCTCCCGCCGGGGCCCGGGTCGAAACTCGACGTCGGCGAGCGCCCCGAGCTCGAGCACCACGCCGGCGCCGGTCGAACCGCGCGCGCGAGGATCTCGAGCCGCGACCGCCGGAGCGAAGACGCCGGTGACATGGCCCGGCGCGAACGCTTGAGCCCGTACCGCCCTCGGTACGCTCACGAAATAACTTCCCGGGGTGCGATGGGAACGACTGCTTATAAGAGGGGCACGCTTTGTCAATATCCGTAACCGCCGAGGACGGCCGGTTCGGACCACCATGAGCGACTCGGATGTGCCGGCGGCGCCCCACGACGCCTTCGACCGTCTGAACTTCCTCGAGCTTCGGAACACCCAGCTCGCGGAGGCGATCAAGCGCGTCGAGAGCGAGCGGCACTACATGGAGGCCGAGATCCTCCGCCTGCAGCGCGAGGTCAAGCGCCTCAAGACCGAGCTCGACCGCCTGCGCTACCCTCCGCTCATCGTCGGCAGCGTCCGGGACGTCCTCACCGACGGCCGCGTGATCGTCAAGTCCTCCACCGGTCCCGACTTCGTCGTCAACTCCGCCGAGACGGTCGAGCACGGGAAGATCACCGTCGGGAGTCGCGTCGCGCTCAACAAGCAGACGCTCGCCGTGATGGGCGTGCTGCCCGCCTCGCTCGACCCGCTCGTGACCGCGAGCGAGATCGTTGACAAGCCGACGATCGCGTACTCGGACATCGGGGGCTTGAACGACCAGATCCGCGAGATCCGGGAGGCGGTGGAGTATCCGCTCCTGCGCTCGGAACTGTACAAGAAGGTCGGCGTCGACCCGCCGAAGGGCGTGCTCCTGATCGGCTCGCCGGGGACCGGCAAGACGATGATTGCGAAAGCGGTCGCGCACCACACGAACGCGACGTTCGTGCGGCTCGTCGGGAGCGAGCTCGTGCAGAAGTACATCGGCGAAGGCGCCCGGCTGGTCCGGGAGCTGTTCCAGCTGGCGCGCGAGAAGGCCCCGACCATCATCTTCATCGACGAGGTCGACTCGATCGGCGCGAAGCGGCTCGAGGTCGCCACGAGCGGTGACCGCGAGGTCCAGCGGACGCTGATGCAGCTGCTCGCGGAGATGGACGGCTTCGAGCCGCTCTCGAACGTCAAGATCATCGCCGCGACGAACCGGCCCGACATCCTCGACGACGCGCTCCTGCGGCCCGGGCGGTTCGACCGGATCATCGAGATCCCGGTGCCCAGCTACCAGGGCCGGGCGGAGATCTTCCGGATCCACTCCCGCGGGATGGCGATCCGCGACGCCGTCGACTTCGAGGCGCTCGCGGGCCGCTGCGACGGCGCGACCGGCGCGGACATCCGCGCGATCTGCACCGAGGCCGGGATGTGGGCGATCCGCGAGGAGCGGGACAGCGTGACGGTCGCCGATTTCGACCGCGCCATCGAGAAGGTCATCGGCGAGGAAGAGCTCCGCAAGGAGTCCGTCACGATGTTCGCCTGATCGGCCGCGAGCGCCGGTCGGACCTCGGATTCCCGGACCTTCGGGTCGCAAAGCGTCAAGCGCGGCCGCTCCTCCGGCGACGCATGTCCGCTTCGGAAGACCGGGCCCTCGGCACGTCTGCGCCGCGCGAAAAGAGGATCTGGGTCGGCTCGCTCGTCGTCGACTGCACCGACCTTCCCCGGATGATCCGCTTCTGGAGCGAGGCGCTCCACTATGTGCCCGCCCGGCCCGCGGCACCGGACGGGGTGATCCTGAAGGACCCGGCCGGCCAGGGCCCGAACCTGAACTTGAGCCTCAGCGGCGAGGGCCCGCTCGACGACTACCGGTTGCACCTCGACCTGTACGCCTGGGACCCGCAGGGCGAAGTCGACCGTCTCGTCGCGCTCGGCGCGCGGCTCGTCCGGCCCGCGGACCCTCAGCACGACTTCGTCACGCTGGCGGACCCGGACGGGAACCTGTTCGACATCATCGACATCAATTGGCCGGACGACGGCTCTCCGTGGCAGTTCGGCCAGCGTCCCTGACCGACGGGCCGCCCGCTCAGCGCAGCGAGCACCGACCGACGATCCGCGGGCCGGCGGGGACGGAGAGGTCGACGAGGTAGGCCGGTCCGCCGGGCTCGTACGCGAGGGGCCGGTCGGCGGTCACCGTGACCGTCGTCGACGTGAGTTCGTCCAGCGACGCCGGGGCGGAAGCGAGCCCGGCGAGGATGTGCAGCTGGGCGCCGGCGCGCAGGTCCCCCCGGTAGTACCGGCAGCGGACGAACGACTCGCCCGACACCGTGCGAGCTTCCCGGATCGTCCCCTCCGGGGCGAGCACCTGCCCGCGCGCGAGCTCCTCCGCCTCGACCCCTCGCAGCGCGACCCCGACCCGCTCGCCGCTCGCGGCCTCCTTCCGGTCGATGTCATGGACCTGGATCGAGCGCACCTCGACCTTCTTCGGGGTCGGCCAGAGCCTCAGCGTCTCGTGGGCGCGGAGCGTTCCTCGTCGGACGACGCCGAGCGCTACCGCTCCGACGCCCTTCACGGGAAACGCATGGTCGATCGGAACGAGGACCGGGCCGTCCCGCACGGGCGCGGTCCAGCCGTCGACGAGCGCGCGCAGTTGGGGGAAATCGAGCGGGCGCCGCTCGGCCCCCTCGATCCGGCTCCCCTTCAGCGCTCGGGCCAGCTCCTCGGACCCGACCGCCGAGCCCAGCACGACCGTGGTCGGAAGATCGACGACGTCGACCGTGGCGATCGTCTCGGCGACGGGCCGAGAGAGCTCGTTCACGACGAGGAGCACCCGGTCGGCCATCGCGAGCGCCTCCACGAGCGGGAGGAATTTTTCCGGAAACTGGGTCGGCTCGACGAGCGTGACGGCGTGCTCGTCGCGGACCGCGTGGTAGAGTGTGAGGTCGGATTCGGTGCCCTTCTTCCCGAGCTCCTTGGCGACGTCCGGCGCGCCGACCACGGCGACCGTCACGCCGGTCGTCACGACCCGGCCTTCCCCGCGCGCGGTCGGGCGATCGCGAGCGTCACCTCCCCGTGCTCCTCGTCCACGGTCACCTCGCTGCCGTCCTTGACCTCGCCGTTCAGGAGCCGCACCGTGAGCGGGTCGACGACGAGCCGCTGGATCGTCCGCTTGAGGGGGCGGGCGCCGAACTGCGGGTCGAAGCCGGCGGCCGCGAGGCGCCGCCGCGCGGCGTCGGTCGCACGGAGACGGATGCGGCGGTCCGCGAGCCGGGACTCGACCTGGGCGAGCTGCAGGTCGACGATCGCGGTGATCTCCTTCTCCGTAAGCGCGTGGAAGATCACGACCTCGTCGAGCCGGTTCAGGAACTCCGGTCGGAAGTGCGCCCTCAGCGCGGGCTCGAGGACCCGGCGGCGCTCGTCGTCGGTCTTCGCGTCCTGGATCAGCTCCGAGCCGAGGTTGCTCGTGAGGATCACGAGGGTGTTCCGGAAGTCGACGGTGCGGCCCTGGCCGTCCGTGAGCCGGCCGTCGTCCATCAGCTGGAGGAGGACGTTCACCACGTCGGGGTGCGCCTTCTCGACCTCGTCGAACAGCACGACGGTGTACGGGTGGGTCCGCACCCGCTCGGTCAGTTGGCCTCCCTCCTCGTACCCGACGTACCCGGGCGGCGCGCCGATCAGGCGGGCGACCGTGTGCTTCTCCATGTACTCGCTCATGTCGATTCGGACGAGCGACTTCTCCGAGTGGAACAGGAACGCGGCGAGGGCGCGGGCGAGCTCGGTCTTGCCAACCCCGGTCGGCCCGACGAACAGGAACGACCCCATCGGGCGGTTGGGGTCCCCGAGACCGGAGCGGGAGCGCAGCACCGCCTTCGCGACGGCGGCGACCGCCTCGTCCTGGCCGACGACCCGCTTCTTGAGTTCGTCCTCCATGTGCAGCATCCGCTGCGTCTCGCCTTCGAGCATCCGGCTGACGGGCACGCCGCTCCATTTGGAGACGACGAGCGCGACGTCCTCGTCGCCGACCTCCTCGCGGAGGAGGCCGGTCTCGCGCGCCCCCTCGACGGACTTCGACAGCGACTCGACCTTCTTCTGCAGCTCGGGCACGGTGCCGTAGCGCAAACGAGCGGCCGCCTCGAGGTCGCCGCCCCGCTCCGCCTGCTCCTCCTCGGCCTTCGCCGTCTCGAGCCGTGCACGGAGCGCGCGCAGCTGCTCGACGTGCTCCTTCTCCTTCTTCCAGCGAGCCTGCAGGCCGGTCTCCCGCTCCTTGAGGTTCGCGAGCTCCTTCTCGAGCTGCGCCAAGCGCTGCCGGGATGCCGCGTCCTTCTCCCGGGTCAGCGCGGTCTGCTCGATCTCGAGCTGCCGGATCCGGCGCGAGAGCTGGTCGAGCTCCGTCGGACGGGAGTCGAGCGTCAGCCGCACCATCGACGCGGCCTCGTCGATCGCGTCGATCGCCTTGTCCGGCAGATGGCGGTCGGGGATGTAGCGGGCCGAGAGCGTGGCGGCCGCCACGAGCGCCGCGTCGAGGATCCGGACGCCGTGGTGCTGCTCGTAGCGCTCCCGCAGTCCTCGCAAGATGGAGATCGTGTCCTCCACGGTCGGCTCGGCGATCGTCACCGGTTGGAACCGCCGCTCGAGCGCCGCGTCTTTCTCGATGTACTTGCGGTATTCCGCGGTGGTCGTCGCGCCGATGCAGTGGAGCATCCCGCGCGCGAGCGCCGGCTTGAGCAGGTTCGACGCGTCCAGCGCGCCCCCCTCGGTCGCGCCGGCGTGGACGAGCGTGTGCAGCTCGTCGATGAACAGGATCACGGCGCCCTCCGACCGCTCGACCTCCTCGAGCACCGCCTTCATCCGCTCTTCGAATTCGCCGCGGAACTTCGCGCCGGCGAGCAGCGAGCCCAGGTCGAGAGCGACGATCCGCTTCTCCCGGAGCGTGTCGGGCACGTCGCGCGCCGAGATGCGGAGGGCGAGTCCCTCGACCACGGCGGTCTTCCCGACGCCGGGGTCGCCGGTCAGCACCGGATTGTTCTTCGTCCGCCGAGAGAGGATCTGGATCACCCGGCGGATCTCGTCGTCCCGTCCGATCACGGGGTCGAGCTTGCGCTCGCGAGCGAGCGCGGTCAGGTCCTTGCCGTACTTCTCGAGCGCTCGGTACTGCGCTTCCTCTCCGCGGCTCGCCACGGGCCGGTCCGACCCCCGCGCCTCCTTCGTCGCCGCTTCGATGGCGGCCCGTCGGACCCCGAACTCCTCGAGCAGGTCTCGGGTCGGCCCCGAGACCGAGGCGAGGCCGAGGAGGAGCTCGTCCGCCGTCGTGTACCGGTCCTTGCGACGCGCGGCCTCCTTCTCGGCCGCCTCGATCACCTGGGAGAGCCCGCGCGACAGGTACTGGTCCGACGGGGCGACATGGTCGGCGGTGGGCATCCCGCGGAGCCGCTCGTCGATCCGCGCGCGGAGCCGGTCGACCGGCACGTGGAGCGAAGCGAGCAGGGCGGTCGCGGTCCCGTCCTCGGTCGAGAGGAGCGCGTCGAGGAGATGCTCGGGCTCGACGGACGCGTGGCGCAGCTCCGCGGCCCGCTGGAACGCTTTCTCGAGTGCGGACCGGGCCGCGTCCGTGAGGCGGTCGAGATGCACGGCGGACGGCACCTTTCCGAGCCGATTTAAGGTCAGTTCCCTTGACGGAGGGTCGTGGCGGATCTGGCGGTCCGGGTCGGGTCGCTCGCGTTCCGCAACCCGTTCCTGCTCGCGTCCGGGGTCTGGGGCGAGAGCGGCGACTCGCTGGTCGGAGCGTGGGCGGCCGGCGCGGGCGGCGTCATCACGAAGTCGATCGGAAGCCTTCCCCGGGCGGGCTATCCCAACCCGACCGTCGAGCAGTACTCGACCTGGGGGCTCCTGAACGCGATGGGCCTGCCGAACCCGGGGATCGACGAGTACCCTCGGGAGATCGCGGCCGCCCGGGAGCACGGGGCGACGGTGATCGGGTCGGTGTTCGCGGGCGACGCCGAGGAGTTCGCCCGGCTCGCCCATCGCATCGCGGAGACCGGGGTCGTCGCCGTCGAGCTGAACCTGAGCTGCCCGCACGCCGAAGGGTACGGGACGGAGGTCGGCAGCGACCCGAAGGACGTGGAGGAGATCGTCCGCGCGGTCGTCCAGGCCGTCCGGGTCCCCGTCATCGCGAAGGTCACTCCCAACACCTCCGACGCGGCGGCGCTCGCCGTCGCCGCCGAGAACGGAGGCGCGGCCGCGGTGAGCGCGATCAACACCGTGCGGGGGCTCGCGATCGACACGACGCTTCACCGCCCCGTGCTCGCCCACGGGCTCGGCGGCCTGAGCGGGCCCGCGATCAAACCGGTCGGGCTCGCCTGCGTCTGGCAGATCTACGAGCGCGTGCGGATCCCGGTGATCGGTGTCGGCGGCATCTCCACGGCCGAGGACGCCCTCGAGTACCTCATGGCCGGGGCCCGCGCGGTCGAGGTCGGTACCGTCGTCACCACCCAGGGGATCGGGGTGTTCTCGCGACTCGTGGAGGGGCTCAACCGCCGGCTCGACGAGCTCGGGTACGCGTCCGCGTCCGCGGCGGTCGGCGTCGCCCACGGCGCCAGCACGTGACCGGGCGTGTCGTCGCGGCGTGCGCGCGACCGAGGGGCTATATCTCGCGGCCCGTAGGCCGGCCGTGCGTTCGATCGTCGCGGTGACCGAGCGGGTCGTGGAGACCCCGTCCACGGTCACGCTGCGCTTCCCGTTCGCGGGGCCGGCCGAGCCCGGCCAATTCGTGATGGTCTGGTTCCCGGGGGACGACGAGCTCCCGATGTCGCTCTCCTACACGTCGGGGGAATCGAAGGGCGTGACGATCAAGGCGATGGGCGACACCAGCCGTCGCGTCCAGTCGATGGCGGCGGGCGACCGGGTCGGGATCCGGGGTCCGTACGGGAACCGGTTCGACCTCGCGCCCCACCGCATCCTGGTGGTCGGCGGAGGGTCCGGTTCGGCCGTGCTCGCCCCCGCGGCGGAAGCGGCGATCGGCCGGGGGGCCGAGGTTACCGCGGCTCTCGGGGCGACACAGGCGCGGGAGCTATTGTTCCGCGAACGGTTCGCGGGGATGGGGGCCCGGGTCGAGGTTGCGACCGACGACGGCTCCGACGGCACGCGGGGGTTCGTGACGACGGTGGCGGAGCGACTGCTCGCGACCGAGCCGTTCGACGCTGTCTGGACGTGCGGGCCCGAGGTGATGATGCGCAAGGTCGCGGTCGCGGCCGAACCCCGGCACGTTCCGGTCTACTGCTCGGTCGAGCGGCACATGAAGTGCGCGCTCGGCATGTGCGACGCCTGCGCGCTCGGCCCGTACCACGTCTGCGTCGACGGACCGGTCTTCCCCGCCGAGCGGCTCCTGCCGCTCCCCGAGTTCTCGCGCTCGCACCGGGACCCGTCGGGCCGTCGGGTCCCGTTCGGCGCGCGCTGAACGTCGCTCGCGCGGCGTCGGCGCGCGCCGGAGTCGCTCCGGACTCCACAGCCTTTATGGCAACGACCCACTACGACTCCGCGGAGTTCGGGGATGAAGGTCATTGCGGTCAGCGGCGGCGTCATCTCCGGGCTCGGGAAGGGGATCACCACCTCCTCGCTCGGGCGCCTCCTGAAGGCGCGCGGGATCCCGGTCACGATCGTCAAGATCGACCCGTATCTCAACGTCGATGCGGGCACGATGAACCCGTACCAGCACGGCGAGGTGTTCGTGCTGGACGACGGGACCGAGGCCGACCTCGACCTCGGGAACTACGAGCGGTTCCTCGGACAGAGCCTGGTCGGAACGCACAACCTGACGACGGGGAAGATCTACCGTGCGGTCATCGAGAAGGAGCGCCACGGTGACTACCTCGGGAACACCGTGCAGATCATCCCCCACGTGACGGGGGAGATCAAGCGCACGATCCGCGAGGTGGCGCAGGCTGCCGGCGCGGAGGTCGTGCTCGTCGAGGTCGGCGGAACGGTCGGCGACATCGAGTCGATGCCGTTCCTCGAGGCGCTCCGCGAGCTCTCCTACGAGCTCGGCGAGGGCCACATGGCGTTCGTCCACACGACGCTCGTTCCGGTCGTCGGTCCGGTCGGCGAGGCGAAGACGAAGCCGACGCAGCACTCGGTCCGCGAGCTCCGGGCGATCGGGATCCGCCCGAACCTCATCATCGCGCGCGGGCCGGCCCCCCTCGCCCCGGAGATCAAGACCAAGATCTCGCTCTTCTGCGACGTGCCGCCCGAGGCCGTGATCTCGGTGCCCGACCAGGCGGTGATCTACGAGGTCCCGCTCGTTCTCGAGGCGCAGGGCGTCGGCCCGCTCCTCTCCCGGCTCCTCAGCCTGCCGGACCGGCCGCCCGACCACACCGCCTGGAAGGAGTTCCTGGCGACGTACCGCCGGGGCGACGGGGCCGTGGAGATTGCGATCGTCGGCAAGTACACCGAGCTCCGGGACGCGTACCTCTCGCACACGGAGGCGTTCCACCATGTCCAGGGCCATCTCGGCAAGGAGGTGCGTCTCCAGTGGTACGACTCGGAGGATATCCCGAAGAGCCCGGCGCTGCTCGCCCGGCTCGCTCGGGCGGACGGGATCCTGGTCCCGGGCGGGTTCGGCGCGCGCGGGGTCGAGGGGAAGATCCGGGCGATCCAGATCGCGCGGACCACCGGGATCCCGTACCTCGGGATCTGCTACGGGTTCCAGATGCAGGCGGTCGAGTTCGCGCGGAACGTGCTCGGCCTGGACCGCGCGAACACCACCGAGGTCGACGCCGGCACCTCGGACCCGGTCGTCTGCCTCCTCGAGCAGCAGCGCACGCTGAGCGACCTCGGAGGCACGATGCGGCTCGGGGCCCAGCGGGTCGTGCTGACCCCGGGGTCGCGGGTCGCCGAGGTCTACGGGCGCACGGAGGTCTGGGAGCGGCACCGGCACCGCTACGAGATCAACCCGGAGTACTTCGACCGGTTCCGGGCGCACGGCCTCGCGATCACCGGGATGAGCGTCGACGGGCGCGTCGAGGCGCTCGAGGTCCCGGCGCACCCGTTCTTCGTGGGCGTCCAGTTCCACCCCGAGTTCCTCTCGCGGCCGGAGTCGCCGCATCCCTTGTTCCTGGGCCTCGTCCGAGCCGCGCTCGCTCGTCAGGAGGTCGCGACCGGTGTCGCCGCCCCGCCGACTGTCGCGTGAGCTCCTCGAGCTGGACGGCGCGACCGTCCGGATCGCGGGCCACCTCGAGGAGTACCGGGCGCTCGGCGGCGTGGCGTTCGCGCTCGTGCGCGACGTCGCAGGGACGACCCAGGTCACGCTGAAGAAGGGGACCGCCGACCCGGCGTTCTTCACCCTGCTCGCGGAGCTGCCCCGGGAATCGGTGGTCGAGGTCGAGGGGACGCCGCGGCGCTCGGAGAAGTCGCACCGCGGCGTCGAGCTGTTCCCGACCGCCGTCCGCGTGCTGTCGCGCGCCCAGGTCCCGCTCCCGCTCGGGGTGGTCGACAAGGTCGGCGCCGACCTCGACACCCGGTTCAACCACCGGGTCCTCGACCTGCGGAAACCCGCGGTCCGGGCCGTCTTCGAGCTGCGCGCGGCCGTGCTCGACGGCTTCCGCCGGGCGTTCACCGAGCGGGGGTTCCGCGAGGTCGAGACCCCGAAGCTCCTGCGCCAGGGGGCGGAGGGCGGGGCGACGTTGTTCCGCGTCGACTACTTCGAGCGCCCGGCCTATCTCGCGCAGAGCCCACAGCTGTACAAGCAGATGCTGATCGGCGCCGGCTTCGAGCGGGTCTTCGAGATCGCCCCAGCGTTCCGCGCGGAACCGTCGGACACCGTGCGCCACCTGACGGAGTTCACCAGCCTCGACGCCGAGATGGGCTACATCGAGGGCGCGGAGGAGCTCCGGTCGACCCTCGAGAGCGTGGTGGCGGAGACCCTGCGCTACGCCCGGGACCGCCTCGGCGCGCACGGGAACCCGCTCGCCGACACGATCCCCGTCGCGACGACCCCGTTCCCTCGGATTCCGTTCGCGACCTGCGAGGAGTGGTTGGGCCGGCCCGGCGCCGAGCAGGACCTCGGGACCGAGGACGAGAAGATCCTCGGGGCCCGAGCGATGCAGGAGTTCGGCAGCCCGTTCTACTTCCTCACGGACTTCCCGACGGCGGTGAAGGCCCAGACGTTCTACGCGGCGCGTCGGGACGACAACCCGAAGCTCACGGGGTACTTCGACCTCGACTTCCGGGGCGTGGAGATGGCGAGCGGCGGCCCCCGCGAGCACCGCCTCCCCGAGCTCGAGCGGAACCTGGAGAGCGCCGGCTTCGACCCCGCGAACTTCGCCGGGTACCTCGAGGCGTTCCGGTACGGGATGCCGCCGCACGGCGGCTGGGGGTTCGGGGTCGACCGATTCGTCTGGGCGCTCGCAGGGCTCGGCAATATACGGGAGGCCCGCCTCTTCCCCCGCGACCGGTACCGACTCGAGCCGTGAGGGAGACGACGATTCCATGGCCGCGATCCGACGGACCCTGCCCGCGCCGCCCGAGCTCCAGAGCCGGTGGGCGTCCGTGCTGGAGGAGTCCGGGCGCCGGCCCGAGATCCTCGCGCTGAGCGACCGGTATCCCGAGGAGCGCTCGCTCGTCGTCCCGTTCCTCGACATCGACCGGACCGACACCTCCCTCGCCGACGTGCTGCTCGAGAAGCCGGAGGAGGTCATCGACGCCGGCCAGCGCGCGATGCGCGAGCTCCTGCCCGTCGCCGACCCCGAGGCGGTGGGGCTCCGGCTGCGCGTGATCGGGCTCCCGGCGACCGCGCACCGGGTGATCCGAGAGATCCGGGAGAGCGACCTCAACCGACTGATCGCCCTCGACGGGATCGTCCGCCGCGTCACCGAGGTGCGCCCGCAGATCCGCGATGCGGTGTTCCAGTGCGTCGCGTGCCGGACCGAGTTCCACGAACCACAGGACGAGGCGTCGATGGTGTTCCACGAGCCGCTCGAGTGTCCCGAGTCCCAAGGGGGCTGCGGGAAAGCGCTCGGCCGGACCCGGTTCCGTCTCCTGCCGGAGAAATCGACGTTCGTCGACGCCCAGCGGATCGAGGTCCAGGAAAACCCCGAGACCCTGAAGCACGGGGCGCACCCCCAGGGCCTTGCCGTGATGCTGACCGAGGACCTCGCGGGCAAGGTCCTGCCCGGCAACCGGGTCGTCCTGAACGGCGAGCTGAAGAGCTTCCAGCGCGCGGGCGGCGGGCGCGGCGGCGCCGCCCGGCCGGCGACGTTCGACCTCCTCGTGCTCGGCAAGTCGGTCGAGTGGAAGCAGCGCGAGTACGACGAGATCGAGATCACGCCCGAGGAGGAGCGCCTGTTCCTCGGCTTCCGCGGCGACCCGACGGTCGTCGACAAGATCGTGATGTCGTTGGCCCCGACCATCAAGGGCATGGAGGAGGAGAAGGAGGCGATCGCCCTCCAGCTGTTCGGCGGCGTGGAGAAACGCCACCCCGACGGGGTCCGCGTCCGCGGCGACATCCACATCCTCCTGGTCGGCGACCCCGGGGTCGCGAAGAGCCAGCTCCTCCGCTACATCGCGGAGGTCGCGCCGCGCGGCATCTACACGAGCGGCAAGGGCGCGACCGCCGCCGGCCTCACCGCCGCCGCCGTGAAGGACGACTTCGCGGGGGGCCGGTGGGTGCTCGAGGCCGGGATGCTGGTCCTCGCGGACGGGGGCATGGCGGTGATCGACGAGCTCGATAAGATGACGCCCGAGGACCGCTCGGCGATGCACGAGGTCCTCGAGCAGGGCAGCGCGTCGATCGCGAAGGCCGGCATCACGGCGACGCTGAACGCGCGGTGCCCCGTGCTGGCGGCCGCCAATCCGAAGTGGGGCCGCTTCACGAGCGACCGGACGATCTCCGAGCAGATCGACCTCCCGCCGACCCTCCTCTCGCGGTTCGACGCGATCTTCTCGATCAAGGACCTGCCGAACCAGGACCGGGACCGCCGGCTCGCCGACGGCATCCTCGCGTCCCACCGGGAGGGCGAGGCCCGGGTCTACGCCGGAACCGAGGGCGCCGGCGCGAGCGGCGCGCCGTTTCCCCCGGACCTGCTGATGAAGTACATCGCCTTCGCCCGTCGGACCGTCCGCCCGGTGCTGTCGGACGCCGCCCTCGCCGCTCTCTCCGAGTACTACGTGAAGGTCCGCTCGCAGGGCGAGGAACCGAACGCGCCCGTGCCGATCACCGCGCGGCAGCTCGAGGCGCTCGTCCGGTTCAGCGAGGCGGCCGCGAAAGCGCGCCTCTCGAACGAAGTCAGCGTGGAGGACGCGCAGCGCGCGATCCAGATCATGCAGAACTTCCTGCGGCGCGTCGCGATGACGGAGACCGGCAAGCTCGACGTCGACCTCGTCCAGTCGGGCGTGAGCCACAGCCAGCGCGAGCGCCTCGACATCGTGATGCGCGTGATGCAGGAGCTCCAGGAGCGCGCCGAGGGGGCGTTCTCGGTCGAGGAGTACGTCGAGGCGGCCGAACGGGCCGGGGTGCCGAAGAACCGGGC
>JASHWZ010000121.1 GCA_030043865.1 Thermoplasmata archaeon
ATCCCGAACGGCTCGACGACCGACGGGAGCACGAACACCGAGCTGCCTTGGAGCAGCAGCTCGCGCTCCTCGTCGCTCACCTTGCCGAGGAACATGACGTGGTCGCCGATCTCGAGCGACGCGGCGAGGTGGACGAGGTGGGAGTACTCGGGCCCCTCGCCCGCGACCACGAACAGCACGTCGGGGAACGTCGGAACGAGCTGGGCGGCCGCGCGGAGGAACGTGTCGACGCCCTTCATCGCGGCGAGTCGCCCGACGTACAGCACGACTCGCTTGGCGGGATCGATCTTCTCGAGGCGCTGGGTCGGCCGGACGGCGTTGTAGATCACGCGGACCTTCGCCGGGTCGGCGTGGTACCGGTCGATCAGCTGCTGGCGGAGGTGCCGGCTCACCGCGATCACCCGGCTCGCCGCGTCGATCCCGGCCTGCTCGCGGGCGAGGATGTGGTCCCACGGGTGGCCGAGCGACCGGTCGTACTCGGTCGAGTGCACGGTCATGACGAGGGGCACGCCGAGCCGCTCGGCCAGCGCCTTGGCGCCGAACGTACCGAACCAGTCGTGGACGTGCACGACGTCGACGGGACCGAGCCCTTCGACCTGCGAGACCCAGGAGTTGTAGCCGTCCATCGCGTCCACGAACGGGCTGTCGGGCGTGCCCCCGGACCAGTACGCCGGCGGGTACTGCAGCGCGGGCGTCGGAGTCGGTTCCCCCGGAAAGCGGAACGTGACCCCCTCGACGGGGGTGAACGGTCCGGTGAACGGCGTGAGGAACGTGATCCGGTGCCCGAGGCGCGTGAGCTCCTTCGAGATCTCGAACGAGTGCACGCCGAGGCCGCCCGTGTGGTGGGGCGGCCACTCCCATCCGACCATGACGATGCGGAGAGGTCGCGGCGCCGCGACGGTCCGCACTACCCCGCCGTTCTGCCGGAGCGAACGCTTCGTCACCCCGCCGCCGACGAACTCGTCGAGCGGCTCCGGCGCCCGCGGCGCGGCCTTCTCCCGTCGCACGCGCGGCTTTCCGCGGCCTTTGCCGGCGGCCGCGCGCCGGCGCGCCGCCGGGGTCGACGGCTTCCGGCGAGGCTTCGACTCCTTCGTGCCGGACATTCGCCGTCGGACCTTGCGCCGGGGCATCTTGCGCGCGGCCGACAAGACACGTCGACCTTTTGAAGGAGGCGGCGCCGCGGGGCGACGCGGCTCAGAATCCGGCGAGCAGCTCCCCGATGGCGGCGGTCGGGTCGTGCGCGAGGGTCACGGCGCTCGCGACCAGGACGCCCTCGCTGCCGAGCTCGAGCGCCTTCGCGACGTCGTCCCGGTCGTGGATGCCGGCGCCGCAGAGCACGAGCGTGCTCGGCGCCACCTTCCGCACCGCGGCGACGGCGCCGCTGACGACCTCGGGCCGGGCGGTCGAGACCGAGCGCGTTCCTCCGATCAGCTCCGGCGGCTCCACGGCGAGGTACGGCGGCGTCGTAGCGGCCGCGCGACGTGCGGCGCGGACGTCCCGAGCGCAGACGACGGCGACGAGGCCGAGCGCATCGAGGCGCTCGACGGTCGCGGCGACCGTCGCGGCGGGGAGCGGGTCCTCGGAGTGGTTCACGAGGCTGCCCCAGCCGCCGGCGCGCTGCACCGACTCGGGCGGGACCGACCCGGTATGCGGGCCGGCGTCGACCGAGTCGACGTGCTGAGCGAGCACCGGGATCGAGACCGCGGACGCCACGCGACCGAGGTCGGGGGCCGAGGGAGCGATCGCGACCGCGACGCCCGCGGCCTTCCCCGCCTCCTCGAGCGCGCGGGCCAATCGCTCGGCGCCGGGGCCGAGCGCGCTCGGGTACGTCTTGAGGTTCAGCAGCAGGAGCGGCCGGCCGAGGGTCGGCCGGTCAGTGCGGGGTCGCGGCACGTGTCCGTTTGGGCCGGGAGCAGATCGCGTACTCGTCGCCGTCGAAGAACACCTCGCGGTCGGGGTGCTTGCGCTGGAGCTCCGCGATGCGCGTCAGTACGTCTTCGAGCGTAGTCGACTCGTCATTCGGGTCGATCCGCAGGTGAACGGTCTTCTCGGGCCGCCCGTGCGACTGACCCGTACCGGCCATGCAGCACCGAGGGAGAACGGTAGGGACCCCGCCTCTAAAAGCGTTCGACAGCCCGCCGGCGGCCCGACCGGACCTCGGTCGTGCCGTCGTGCGCGCGGACCCTCGGAGCGTTTTCTCGAGGGAGAAGGCGCCTCACGCTCGGCGTGCGATTGCGCAGCATGCGAAACAGTAACCCGTATAACCGAGCCGCTCATCGCCCGCCGTACGGGTGCGGCTCTATCATGGCACAAGCGCACAGCGAACCGATGGCAAAGGAAGACGAGTCCCGACTGTCCGAGGCCGAGATCGCGGTCCACTGGAAGGAAGAGGCGGTCTATCGACCGAGTTCCCGCTTCGTCGGGCAGGCGAACGTCACGGACCCCGCGATCCGCGCGCGGTTCAGCGAAGAGCACTTCCCCGAGTGCTTCCGTGAGTATGCCGACCTGCTGAGCTGGGACAAGTACTGGACGCAGACCCTCGACACGTCGAAGGCGCCGTTCTGGAAGTGGTTCATCGGCGGCCGGTTGAACGCGAGCTACAACTGCGTCGACCGGCATCTGGAGAAGCTCCGCAACAAGGCCGCGATCGTCTGGGTCTCGGAGGACGAGAACGAGCCGGACCAGGTGCTCACGTACCAGGAGCTCTACGTCCGCGTCAACGAGACCGC
>JASHWZ010000122.1 GCA_030043865.1 Thermoplasmata archaeon
GCCATAGCGTCCCCCGCGGGTCAAGCGACCCATCGGAGGAAAAAAGCGAATGAACGTCTTCGGACAGAGAGAGCGAAGCTGGAGAAAGGCGCGGAAGCGCGCGGTGTCGCCGATCATCGCGACGATTTTGCTCGTCGCGATCACGGTCGTGCTGGCCGCCGTGCTGTACGTGCTGATCTCCGGGCTGACGCACGGAACGAGCGCGGCTCCCCTCGGGACGAACTTCTCGTGGGGCACGCCGGTCAACACAACCGGAGTGACCACGACCGGATGCGGAGCGACGACCACCGCGCACGCGTTCTGCTACAGCGTCGAGATTGCAGGTTCGTCGGTAACGACGTCGAACTTCATCCTTGAGCTGCGGAACAGCGCAGGGGCCACCGTCTCTTGGCCGGTCACGGTCGCGGGCGGTGCCGCACCCGCGGCGACGCCAACCGTGAGCCAGATCGCCCTGATGACCCCGACATCCGCTACCCCCCAGGCGAGTTACAGCACGTCCGCCTCGGGATGGACCCTCGCCACGGGCTTTAGCGGCTCGGTCACCGGCGGCGACACGATCGTCGTCTTCTTGATCGGAGCATCCGGCACCAACGCTGGACTCCTCGGCGACGAACTGGTCGCGATCGGCGCGAGTGGCTACTCCGGGAGCGTTCCGACCTCCGCCTTCTCGTAAGTTGAGTCGAGCGCCCAGAGTTCGAACCCTTTCCTTCCCTTTCCCACCTAGGACCATCACCCAAGGACCTTGAGGGTCCCAACTCTTCCCCTCGGTTGAGACGAAAATGGCAGTCTCGGGCCCGCGCGCACCGGCG
Organism: Thermoplasmata archaeon; assembly: GCA_030043865.1. Taxonomy (GTDB): domain Archaea; phylum Thermoplasmatota; class Thermoplasmata; order Lutacidiplasmatales; family UBA184; genus Lutacidiplasma. Next base: position 810 of record JASHWZ010000122.1, read on the forward strand.
CGGGTCCTCACATCGGGCAATGTGCAAATAAGCGGGCCCCACCTGTTTACGGTGCTCTCGGCCGATAGGACCACGTCCCAGAAAGTCAGGGAGAAATCGAACCAAACCATGCCTCTTCGTCGTGGCGATCGACGGTACCGCGCTCGACGCGGCGCGGCGCGAAGTCGCGGGGTCTCCGATGTCGTGGCGACGATCCTGCTTCTCGCCCTCACCGTCGTATTGTTTTCCGCAATCTTCGCCTTTGTCACCTCCTTCCCAGCCCCACCGGCGCAAAACTCGAACCAGTTCCAAGCCTCGATTGTTCAAGCCGCGAACGGCACCGGTACGAAGTGCGGTGGTACGACCTCCACAAGTCCGTGCACGATGGCCCTCTCGTTCAACATTCTGCACCTGGCGGGTCCGGCTGTCGGAGGGAACGCTCTGATCTACCTCAAGTCGTCCGTGCATCCGCTCGGCTACGAGTTTTCGAGTCCGTACACGCTGTCGAGCGGCGGTATCACGAACGGCCTCTGGAGCCTGGGTCAGACCTGGTCGCTCACAGCGTTCCCGTGCAGCGCGACCGTGCTTACCGGTTGCAATCCAATTCTTCCGGACAACATCACCGTCTACATCACGGCGGGGTCGCAGCTGCTGTTCAGCGCGGTAATCCCCGGTGTGGTGATCAATTCGCCCCCAACATTCCTCACCGTAGCCACGGTCCCGACCACTCCGGCGATCGGGGAGGGCTTTACGGTGGACGCTACGATCCAGGACATCGCGTCTACGGCCAGCGTGCAGTTGAACCTCGGCTACGTGCCCGGGTTCGCGACGGGCACTATGGAGAGCATGTCGTACAGTGCCGCCACGGGCTTCTGGAGCTACACTGTCGGAGCGGGGAACACCACGACCAGCGGGAGCTACTATGCGACCATATCGGCCACCTACAACGGCCTGACCGGGACGTCGTCGGTCCCCATCACCATCACGACGTATTCGACCCTGATTCAGAGCGCGCTCGCGCTCAGTAGTTACTCCGGACCGACGACTTGCCCGTCAACCGGCGCTCCGGCGGCCTGCCAGAGCACGAGCGATCACTACTACGAGGCGACGCTGACCTCCTCGTTGGTGACGCTCGGCAGCGTGTACTTCGGGATCTACAGCACCGCCACCGGGGCACCGTATACGGCGACCACGCACGCCGCATTTGCCGTGTCCCCGACCGCGAACATCGCGAAGGGCCTCATCGTCTGGACGCCCCCGAGCACGTCCACGCACATCCCGATGCTCGTTTCGTTCGCCAACTGGACCTCGACGTACGCGAACGGCGGAGCGGCGATCAGTTCGCTGACGACCAGCATGACGATCTCGATTGACGTCGGTAGCGCGACGCCTCCCGCAACGCTCGAGCTCGTCGTGATCGGTTACGGCCCGTACTCGGGCCAGATTGTCCTCGCTCTCTGAACGGGCACCGCAGGATCGGGCCCGGGCATCTCGGGCCTCGACCCAGTCTCCCTCGGGTTGGATGGCCCCGGAGTTTGCCTAAGAGACCCAGCGCGTTGAAGGCGATTCACTTGGTCCCGCCGCTCGCCAGGGGAGCGCTCGCCGGTGTGCCGGGCAGCTGAGCGCCGCACTTCCAGCAGGTCTTCTCGCCCGCGTAGACCACCGCGCCGCAGTTGGGGCAGGCACCCTCCTGCACTGTGGGAGCGGTCGCGGCCGCAGCGGCGGCTCCCCCGCCGGCGTTCCCGGTGGTGGACGGGAGGGAGGGGCCGGCGTCCTGGGGCGTCGGGGGCGCTTGGGCCCGACGGATCGCGTCGGCGCGCGAGCGCTCGCGGCGCTTCAGGATCATGTAGATCAGGAGCACGAAGTAGAACGGCGCGCCGAGGAACAGGAAATCGTCGAAGTAGATCGTGAGTAACAACGACTCGTACGTCGTCCAGAAGTTCCCGACGACCGGCCCCTCAATCCCGTTGTAGGTCGGGTCGCCGACCAGGAAGATGTACGTCAGGTTGCCCGTCGAGAGATTGCGCATCGCGACGCTCAGCTGCCAGTCCCAGATCCCGATCGAACCGATCTGGAAGTGGAACGAGGCGTTGGTCTCGCTCGTGATGTTCGCGATCGAGGTGTCGTTGAACTGGTAGTACGGGTAGCCGCTCGCGCAGTTCGGGGAGTTGTTCCCGGTAGCCCCGGGACAGGTCGAGACGTAGAGCGTGAGGAACAACGGGCTCGAATTCCCGGACGGGATGTACTGTGGATAGACCGTCACGGTCCAGGTGAAGTTCGTGGACGTGCCACCGACGTACGGTGAGACGAGCGCGTTGTTGAGGACCGAACCCCCGTTCCCGTTCGGTAGCGAGCTGCCCGAGGCGGAGGCGCCGATCGGCGTCATGATGTCCTGGGTGATCGCGAGGTTCGAGAGCGGCGCGACCAAGAGCAGGATCACGAGGCCGGAGAGCGCGAGGAACCGGGGCGCCTTCAGCCCGAGCCAGATCGGGACCGCGAGGCCGAACAGGAGCATCGCGGGGATCGCGACGAGCGTTTCGACGTAGGCGTAGCTGCCGACCGTGATCAGGATGGCGACGGCGATGAGGAACGCCTTTCCCGGCGGCGTTTGGGCAAAACTTCTAAAACGGCCCGACTGCTGGCGCGCCACGGAACGGGAGGCAAGGCCGGCCTCCCCTTATTAAGTAATGACCCCCGACGCGGAGAACGCGCTCGCTCGCGCGCCCGGAATCGCGCTGATCGTGCT
>JASHWZ010000123.1 GCA_030043865.1 Thermoplasmata archaeon
ACGCCCGCGTCCCAGAATCGGCGTGCATCCTCGGGCGAGCCGACCCCGCTCAAGCCGATCAGTGGTCGCCGATCCCGGGCGGCCCGGAGCGTGGCCGCCGCCACCTCGGGTTCCATCCGCAGGGTGTCGAGGTCGCGGACGTTGACGCCGTACATGTCCGCCTCCACGTTCGAGGTGGCGCTTAATTCTGACCGCGCATGGTATTCGAGCAGCACCTCGAGGCCCCGGGCGCGGGCTTGCCGCGAAAGCTCCGCGAGCGGCACCGAGAGGTGACCCTCCGTTTCGAGCCGCGCGATCAGGAGCACTGCCGAGGCCCCCGCGCACACGGCGGCGTCGAGTTGCACCGGGTCGATAACGAAGTCCTTGAACAGCACCGGCCGTTCGGTCGCGCCGACCAGGCGCATCACTTCCGCCGGCGACCCCTCGAACCGAGGGACCGTCGCGAGGCAGGAGTAGGCCGCCACGCCGCCCGGCTCCGCGCGCCGAACGAACTCCTCCGGGGAGACTACCGGAAGCCTCGGCGACGTCGCGCCGGGCGAGACGCGTTTGAACTCTACGATCACTGCCCCGGCGGGGCCCGCGTCCTGGATCGCGACGGTCATCCGTCGGGAGCCGGGAAGGGGCTGCGCCGGTCGGAGGTTCGCGAGGTACGACCCCTTCGCCACCGTCGCTTGGGTCTCGGTAACGATCTCGGAAAGAAATCCCATCGTCACGACTCCTGACTGCGGGGGTACCGTGCGGCGAGACCTCGGAGGCCCGCAAGAAGCCGCTCGGCGGCCCCAGAGTCGAGCGCCTGGCGCGCCCGCTTCACCCCGGCCCCGATGCCCGAGCTCTTTCCAACGACCCATAACGCTGCGCCGCTCGTGAGCAGCACTGACCCCCTCCGCGCCCCCGAGCCGCCGGCGAGGATCCGCTCGACCTCCTCGGCCGCCGCGAGCGGGGGCAGCTCGCCCCACGGCCCGCGCCGGTCCTCCGCGTCGAGCACGAGCTCCGGGTGGACTCGCCGGCGCCGCACCCCCCGCGGTCCCCAGACGAACGCCGTCGACGCCCGCCGGGGAGAGAACTCATCGCATCCCTCGTCGGAGGTCATCGAGATCCCGCGGGCCACGCCGAGCCGGCGGAGGACTTCGGCGGTCGAGCGGGCGGTCGGCACGTCCACCGCGCCGGTCACCTGGCCGGCGACGCGCGCGGGGTTGGACAGGGGGCCGAGCCGATTGAAGATCGTCGGGACGCCGAGTCTCCGACGCACGGCGGCCACCGCACGAGTGGCCGGATGGAACAGCGGGGCGTGCAGGAACGCGATGCCGAACTTGTGATACGAAGCCCGGGCGAACGCGAGCGACGTGAGCACCGGCAGTCCGAGCGCGGCGAGCACGTCGCTCGAGCCGCAGACACGGCGACTGCGGTTGCCGTGCTTGACGACCGGTTGCCCCGCGGCGCGCACGACCAGCGCGCTGACGGTCGACACGTTGAACGACGGTCGAGGGGCGCCGCCCGACCCGCACAGGTCGATCGGGTGGTCGTGGGACGGGACCGGGAACGGGAGCGCCCGCCGCCGCATCTCGCGCGCGAACTCCGCGAGCTCGTCCGGAGGGTCGCCCCGCGCCCGAAGCGCGAGCAGGATCGCGGCCCGGTCCACGTCGTCCGCGTCGGTCGCGATGAGCGCCTCGAACGTTGCGCGGACGTCGCCGCGGGAGAGCGGCCGCGGGTCCAGTAGGCGCGGCAGCACGGCCCCCGTCATCGTCGCGCGCTCCCGAGGAAGTTCCGAAGGAGCGCATCGCCCGCCGGAGTGAGATACGACTCCGGATGGAACTGGACGGACTCCACCGGCCGGCGGCGATGGCGCATCGCCATCACCTCGCCACGCCCGCTGCGCGCCGACACCTCGAGGTCCGCCGGAACGCTTCCGGGGTCGACGACCAGAGAGTGGTAGCGGGCCACGTCCGTCGGGTCGGGGATCCCCGCGAAGATTCCCCGACCGTCGTGGTGGATGCGGGTCGTCTCCCCATGGACCGGGGCGTCGGCCCTCGTGACCCGGGCGCCGTAGTACTCGCCGATGAGCTGGTGGCCGAGGCAGACGCCGAGGAACGGCCGTTCGCGGTCCCATGCGTCGAGGAGCTGGCGCGCCAGCCGCGTCATGCGTCGATCTCGGGGATGGCCGGGCCCGGGGGAGAGCACGATCGCGTCCGGGTCGACGAGCCGTGACTCTGCGAACGGCGTGGTCGCTCGGAGGCACACGACCTTCGCTCCGTCCGCGGCGAGCGACTGCTCGATATTGTGCACGAACGAGTCCTCGTGGTCGACCAGGAGCACCTTCATCCGGCTTCCCCCACCAGCGTCGCCTCGAGCTGCGCAAGCTTCGCGAGGGTCTCGTCGAACTCCCGACGGGGCTCGGAGCGATGCACGATGCCGGCTCCCGCCGCGGTGTACAGCCGGTCGCGGGCGGCGAACCCGGTGCGGATCGCGAGGGACCACGCGGCCCGGCCGCCGCCCTCCAGCAGACCGACGGTGCCCGCGTACGGCCCCCTCCAGGTGCGCTCCTCCCGACGCAACAGCTCGGTCGCACGGATCTTCGGCGCTCCGACGACCGTCCCCGCGGGGAACGCCGCCGCGAGCATTCGCCAGGGACCGACGCCGGGGCGGAGCCGCGCGCCGACCCTCGTGACGAGATGGTCGAGCCGGGCGTACCGCTCGAGGCG
>JASHWZ010000124.1 GCA_030043865.1 Thermoplasmata archaeon
AGCAGGGCGAGGAACGTGACGACCGTGGCGAGCAAGACCCGGTTGCCGGAGAAGTCGTCGAGCGCCACGACGATCCCGGTGACGAGGATGCTGCCGATCGCGGCGTAGTACGAGGTGCGGCTGGCCGAGAGGGAGATCTCCTCGCTGGCGAGCCGCTCGTACTTGTCGTGGAGCCACTTCCGGTCGTCGGGACCGAGATCGGACGGCGGCGTCGGCGGGGGTGGCGGAGCCGGAGAAGCCAACGGCGGGGGACGGGACTCCCCCCGTATAGATGTCGCTGCCCGGTCCGTCCCGAACCGTCCCGGTCAGGGCGAGGCCGCAAGCCCGGTTACGGTCGGCGAGGTCGGGAGGTCGCGAAGGCTCGCGAGCGCGGCCGTGACCGTCCGGCCGTTCGCGAGCGACCCGTACCGGGCGACGTAGACCGTCGGGAATCCCAGGGCGGCCGCGGTGCCGAGGTCGTACTCGTAGCTGGCCGACACGTGGACCACCGAGCGCGGCTCCGCTCCCGTCGTCTTGAGGAACCGGGCCCAGTGCGGCGGGGCGGGCTTGTACGACCGGACGTCTTCCGCGGTGACGACGGCGTCGGACGGGATCCCCTGGCGTTCGAGGGTGCCGTCCAGCAGGTCCCGGTCGATGTTCGAGAGGATCCCGACGTTGACCCCGTCCCGCCGCAACGCCCCCAACGCATCGGCCACGTCGGGGAAGACCGGCCAGTCGGGGATCGACTCCGGCAGCTCGCGGGCGGTCGCCGCGGTGATCGGCGTTCCGACGGACTCCGCGGCCTTCTCGAACGCGGCGGCCATCACCTCGCGGTATGGTCGGTACCGACCGGTCTCGATCGACGGTTCGGCCGCGAGGTACGCGCGGAACAGCCGGTCCTGTGCTTCCGCGGAGGCGGCCACCCCGAGGCGCGCCGCCGCTCGTCCGAACCCGCCCTTCCAGTCGACCAGGGTGCCGTAGCAGTCGAACGTCGCCCAGCGCGCTGCCGGCCGTGGCCGCGCCGCGGGGGGCGCGACCGAGACCGCAGTCCCGGGGGCGAGGTTCACGAGCTCGAGCGAAGTGACGCGGAACACCGCATGCGGGTGGCCGGCGGCGGCCCAGACCTCCCCCAGCTCGAGGAGGTCCAGGTCGAGGAACGTACGCAGCGGCGTCGAGTGGCCCGTGGGAGGGACGCCGCCGATCGCGAATCCCGTGACCGAACGGACGAACTCCGGGTCGGCTCGACCGAGCGGCTCCCCGACGATCCGGGCCATCCACGGTTCGTCGACGCGGTTCGTGCCCGCGACCAGGATCAGCACCGGGGTGCCGGAGGTCGCCGTCCGAAACACGAGCGATTTCACGATCTGGCGAAGCTCGCAGCCGACCGCCTCGGCCGCTTCGGCCGCCGTGCGGGTCGAACCGGGGAGCTCGACCACGCGGCCCGCGAGGCCCCGCGCGATGAGCAGCTCGTCGAACCGTCGGGCGGACCGGGAAAGGTCCGGCGACCGCTCGGTCATGGGAGCGACGAGACGAGAGGGTCCCTAAATCGATGCCCCGGTCCACCGTGGGTCCGGCGGCCCCCGGCGAGGCTCCGGGGGCGGCCGCACGCCCCGGTTATACGAATTCTCGGCCCCGGCGCCCGAGGAGGCCGCCATCGCGACATTGATGTAGCAGTTCCTCGTTCGCCCGTCAGCCGTGACTGAGACGATCGGCAGGAACCCCGATCGCGGCGCCTGGGGGGTTTCGCCAGTTCGGCACGACCGACCGCGAGTTTTGCGACCCAACGGCCCGGGACGATTTTCCCGGGTTTCGGCCGCACCGAGGTCGGACGGCGCGCAGCACGGCCCGGAGTGAACCATGGCGGATGCGATGGGACAGGAGAGTCAGGCCGTACTGGCCGATGAATCGGACCGAAAGCTTCGGCGTGCGCTCTCGTTCCAAGACCTGTTCATGATCTCCTTCGGGGGGGTCGTCGGCTCGGGCTGGCTGTTCGCCGTCTCGTTCGCCGCGCAGCTCGCGGGTCCCGCGTCGATCGTCGCGTGGATCATCTGCGGGATTTTCATGATGGCGATCGGCCTCGTCTTCGCCGAGGTCGCGTCGTCGTTGCACCGGTCCGGGCAGCTCGTCCGTGGCCCGCTCTATTCCCACGGTGGGTTCACCGGATACATCATCGCCTCGGCGTACATCCTCGGGTCGATCACCGTCCCCGCGATCGAAGCGGAGGCGGTCGTGACGTACCTCGCTTCGAGCCCGCCCGGCTACCTTCCGAACGCCGTCGGCTCGAACGGGCTCCTCACGGGGCAGGGCGTCCTGGTGGCCGTGCTCCTCATGGTCGGCTTCTTCATCCTCAACTATGTCGGCGTGCGATTCCTCGGTGCGTTCAACACGGTCGTCACCTGGTGGAAGTTCATCATCCCGACCTTGACGATCATCTTCCTGTTCACTGTCTACCACGAGAGCAACATGACCATCGGCGGGTTCGCCCCGTTCGGCTGGCCGGGCATCTTCACCTCGATCCCGACGGCCGGCATCGGGTTCGCCTACCTCGGCTTCCGGGGCGCCGCCCAGTTCTCGGGCGAGGCCCGGAACCCCCAGCGCGACGCGCCGCGGGCGATCATCTACTCGATCTCGGCGGCGGTCGTCCTCTACGTCCTCCTGCAGGTCGTCTTCATCGGCGCGATCAACTGGACCGCGGCGGGGATCGTCCCGGGCAACTGGGCGGGTCTCGGCTCGGGGCCCCTCCACACCGCGCCGTTCTACAACGTCATGAAAGAGGCCGGCCCGGCCCTCCTGGGCGGCTTCGCCTCCTTCCTGCTCGCGGACGCCGTCATCTCGCCGTCCGGTACCGGCTGGGTCTTCCTGGGTGAGGCGACCCGGGCCGTCTACGGGGTCGGCGCGGACGGGTTCTTCCCGAAGCCGCTCCTTCGGATCCAGCAGCGGACCCGGATCCCGTGGATCGCCCTGATCGCCACGACGATCATCGGCGCGGTCTTCATCGCGCCGTTCCCGTCCTGGTTCCTGTTCGCGGAGTTCGTCACCGACGCGTTCGCGGTCTCGCTGATCATGGGGCCGCTCACGCTGCTCGCGCTCCGGCGCCACGCGCCCACGTTGCGCCGCCCGCTGAAGCTGCCGGCGGCCATCGTCATCGGCGCGGTCGCGTTCATCGGCGGTTCGTTCGTGATCTACTGGACGGCGTTCGGCGGTCTGTTCTACGTGATGACGGTGATCTTCCTCGTGCTGCCGCTGTTCTACTTCTTCTACGCGCCGCGGAACATGGGGATCTCGTACGGCACGTCGATCGCGATCGGGGTCGTCCAGCTGGTGCTGACCGCCGTCATCACCGCCTGGGGCTACATCCACCTCTACATCGGGGACGTGGTCTCGTTGTCCCCGAGCGAGCCGCCGGCGTCCAACAGCACGCTGATCTCGACGTTTTTCATCTACTACATCGCGCTGTTGCTGATCGTCGTCGTGCCGACGCTGATCGTCTACATGCTCTCGAACCCGGAGGGCAAGAAGATGATCAACGCGGGCTGGTGGGTCATCGTCCTCCTGTTCGGGATGTTCGGGATCAATTTCTTCACGGTCTACAACTCGTGGCCGTCCGTCGGGGGCCTCCTGAACACCACCAAGGGGTACATCCCGACCCCGTGGGACACTCCGGTCTTCTTCGTCTTCGCGGCGATCGTCTACGTCTGGGGCATCTATAGCGGCTACCGGACGAAGGACCTCGTGGACGTCGAGAAACTGCTCGCGGCGGACGACCCCCGAACGGGGGTCGAGCCCGCGGCCGGGAGCACGAGCACTCCCGGGACGATGAGCTGAACCGGCGCGTCGTTCGCGGTTCCCGTCGCCGGGCCCGGTCCGGAGCCGGCCGGGACGCCGGGGCCCCCGTCCGGGGACGCGGGGCGCCTCACTGGGAGCTGTAGAGCCCCTTGTGGCACCGGTCGCAGATCTCGGTGTGGAAGTCCGGGACGAACCGGGGGTGGGTCTCCTGTCCGCACGAGGGACAGCGCAGCCGTAGGGTGGGCGACGGGTAGCCCGACCCGTCGGGCAGGAAGTCCATCGTCAGCGGGACCTGGCTCGCCGGACGGTTCCCGGTCGATACTTCGATGGCGTCGAGCGTCCCCCCGAACGAACGGACGAGGGTGCTCGCCTGGCGCACGGTGTCGTCCGTGTCGCTCCCGACCACCCCCAGCTGGACGGTCGACCCGACCGAAGCGATCGTCGGCATCTCGTCGCCCCGATGCGCGCGGAGGTCGGCGAGCGCCTGGAGCCAGCGGCGACGCGCCGGGTCCTTGAGCACCTCCGCCGGGCGCGCGCGGTAGACGTAGCAGGCCCACCGGCGGTCGAACTCGGCATCCCCGGTCTTGTAGCCGGCGAGGCTCCGCTCCGCGCGCTTCTGCCGCTCGAGGATCCGCTCGAGGTCCGGGCTCATCCGGGAGAAGATCCGCGGGCGACCGCCGATGTAGAGCCAGGGGGTCTCGTAAAGGATCAGCCGCTCCGGGTCGTCCCATCGGATCGCGGTGAGCACGCTCATCGTCTGGCTCGGGTAGAAGATCGTCGGCCGGCGGTAGGCGACCAACCAGAGCCGCCCGTACGCCTCCCCCACGAGCGGCGGGTCCTGACCGGTCGGCGGTTTCGCTCCCGGCGCGACCGGCGTGGTCGGTGCGTCGCGGAAGCCCGGGTTGGTCCGGAGGATCGCGGAGCGGATGCGGGTCCACTGGGGGTCACGTTCGACGGGCGCCGGAGGTCGGTAGCTCGCCATCGTACGCCTCCGGACCTGGCCTCCGCAATCCGGCTCGGAAGAAGAGCCTCATGGTCCCGCGCCGGGGCCCCGCGGGGCCGAACGATCGACGGCCGGCCTCGAGAGCGGGGTCCGGTCAGCGGATCGGGCGGGGGCGGACCCGGATGCGGTGCACGGTGCGTGTCCCCCTCCGGTCGCGTTCCTCCATCGTCCGGTCGGAGACGGCGGCGCCGTACAGCCGGGAAGCGCTCAGCAACCGTCCGAGCGCGGGAGGAGAGAGGTTCCCGTAGATCCCCGACGGACCTTCGAAGAACAGGTGGGCCTGCTCCTCCGCGTCCGCCGACGGGTCGTTCCGCCGGTCGTCGATGTCGAGCCGGAGGTCGGCGTCCGTCCACTTCCACCCGGTCGGGTCGCCCCACCGGCGCTCGAACACGATCCCCCCCTCGCTCGCCCGGATGCGCGCGACCGGGTTGATGAAGCCGGAGTACGCGGTCACGAACGCCACCCCCGCCCCCAGCGCGATCAGGAGCAACGAGATCCCGTACTCCAGCGACGGTCCCCGCGGGGCGAGGACGCCGGCCTCGTAGACGCCGACCCCGATGAACGCGAGACCGAGGACGAGCCCGGTGGCGACCACGCGGACCCGACGACGAAAATAACGGTCGGCCTCGTCCCGGAGGTCGAGGTTCAGTCGGCCGACCGCCGGGGGCTCGGAGCCGGCGAGCGACGGGCTGGCCATCGTCGCGGGCAGGAGCCCTGCCGATATGAACGGATACCCCCGCCGCGACCGGTGCGCGGCGGAGCTCGCCGGCTCAGTGACGCGACGCGACGACGGTGCCCGACCGCGCGGTCGGGGCCCGGACCCGTGCGGCGAGCGCTTCGACCACGTCCGCCGAGTCGTTCGGCATCGGGATCCGCCGGTACTCGATGCCGTGGGACTCCGCGAACTCGCGGACCACGACGTCGAGGTCGTAGAGGACCTCGAGGTGGTCGAAGACGAAGCCGAACGACGCGACCCACTGGCGGCGGGCGCCCTTCCGCTGCCAGTCGAGCATGACGTCCTGGATGTCCGGTCCGAGCCAGGGTTCGGTCGTGTTCCCCGCGCTCTGGAACGTGAACGACCATCGGTCGAGCCCTCCGACCCCCTTCGCGATCGCGCCGCTGGTTTCGGCGAGGATCTCGGGGTACGGGTCGCCCCGGTCGCGCATCCGCTGCGGAAGGCTGTGGGCGGAGAGGAGCACGACGTCCTTCGGGTCGGGCTCGCGCTCCCGCGCCGCCCGGATCGCGCGGCTCCAGTACCCGACCCAGTGCGGGTCGAGGTGCCAGTCGAGCCGGACGTCGACGTCGATCGGGGTCGCCGCCGCCCCGACCCCTTCCTTCACACCGTCGAGGTACGGCTCGCTGATCCAGGTCGAGGCGTAGGGCGAGAGCGGGACCGCGACCAAGTGGCGGAACCCGGCGCGGGCCGCCTCGGGGATGACGTCCCGGAGGGCGGGCCGGCCGTGCTTGACCCCGAGGAACACGCGCGACGGGCCGCCGTCGTCCCCGAGCCGCCGCTCGAGTTTCGTGCGGAGCGAGCCGAGGATCCGGTTCTGTGGCGAGCCGCCGATCCGTTCGTACCGGCGGACGTACTCCCGGACGACCTCGGCGGAAGGCGCCCGCCCGTGGAGGACCTCGGTCAGATACGACGGAAGGTCGCTCGCCCCGTCGGGGCTGCCGTAGCCCATCAGGAGCACCGCGGTCGGTCCGGACGGGGCGTTCTCCGTCACCGTCGCCTCACCTCTCGCCCGGTCGCGTGCACGTACTCCACGAGCTCCTGGACCCGCTCGGGGTCCGTCTCGGGCAGCACGCCGTGCCCCAAATTGAAGACGTGCGAACGTCCGTCCGGGATCTCGGCGAGGACCCGCCGCGCTTCCCTCCGGACCGCCTCGGAGGGGCCGAGGAGCGCCCCGGGGTCGAGGTTCCCCTGGAGCGGCAGCCAGTCGCCGACGCGCCGGCGGATGCTGCCGAGCGGCTCGCGCCAGTCGACGCCGAGCGCGTCCGCCCCCGTCCGGGCGAGCTGATCGACCAGGTGCGCCGAGCCGGTCGAGAAGTAGATCGTCGGGCAGCCGGTCGGTCGCACCCGTTCGAAGACGGTCCGCAGCGGGCCGAGCAGGTGGCGCTGGAAGACCCCGGTCGACACCGCGCCGACCCACGTGTCGAACACCTGCAGCACCGCGGCCCCGCTCTCGGCCTGGAACCGGAGGTACGCCGCCGTCATGTCGGCGAGGCGGGCGATCAGCCGGTCGAACGTCTCGGGGTCGGAGAAGAGGAGCCGCTTGGTCTCGGTGTACTCGCGCGACGCACGGCCCTCGATCAGGTAAGCGGCGAGCGTGAACGGGCCGCCCGCGAAGCCGATGATCGGCCGCTCCGTTTCGAGCTCGAGGAAGCGGCGGATCGCGGCGCCGACGAACGGCACGGACGCCCGGGGGTCGAACGGCGTGAGCGCCGCGACGTCGGCGGCCGTGCGGACCGGGTGAGGGACGACCGGCCCGAGCCCGGGGTCGACCGAGAACGGCACGCCGAGGCCGGCGAACGGCAGCGAGATGTCGGCGAACACGACGCCCGCGTCCACGTCGTACCGGCGGACGGGTTCGAGCGTCACTTCGGCCGCGAGCTCGGGCGTGCGCGCGACCTCGAGGAGAGAGTGGGCGGCTCGGATCCGGCGGTACCCGGGGAGGTGGCGTCCGGCCTGCCGCATCAGCCAGACCGGGGTCGTGTCCGTCTCCTCGCCGCAGAGGGCGCGGACGAGCCGGTCGCGCCTCATCGTCGTCCCCCGCGGGCCGCGCGCATCGCCGCGAAGAGCGCGGTCCGCGCCCGGGCGAGGTCGGCCGGTCGGATCGCCGCCGACGCGAACGCCGTCTCGAGCGGCGACGGAGGGAGGTAGACGCCGCGGTCGAGGGCGGCGTGGAAGAATCGGGCGTACCGGGAGCGGTCGGAGCGCCGCGCGGTCGTCTCGTCGACCACCGGGCCGGAGGCGAAGAACGTCCCGAGCATCGAGCCCGCGCGCTGGACGGTGAACGGAGCGACGCGGGCCGCCTCGGCCGCGTCGCGGAGCATCGCCTCGAGCGACGCGCCGATCCGGTCCAGCGACCGGTACGTCGCGGGCGATAGGCGCGCGAGTGTCGCGAGACCGGCCGCCATGGCGAGCGGGTGTCCGGAAAGCGTACCGGCTTGATAGACCGGACCGAGCGGCGCGACGGTCTCCATGACCTCGCGCCGGCCCCCGTACGCCCCGATCGGGAGGCCTCCCCCCATGATCTTCCCGAGCGTGATGAGGTCGGCGGAGAGCCCCAGCGACTCGTGGACCGTCCCCTTGCGGAGTCGGAATCCCGTGATTACCTCGTCAGCGATCACGAGGGCGCCGTGCTGCCTCGCGAGACGCGAGACCTCCGCAAGGAACCCGGGCCGGGGCGGAACGACGCCGATGTTCGCCGCGATCGGCTCGACGACGACCGCCGCAATCGCATCGCCCGCCCGCTCGAACTGGCTCGCGAGCGCGTCCGCGTCGTTGTACGGGACGACCACGGTCTCCGCGGCCACGCTCGGTGGAACGCCGGCGGAGTCGGGGAGCGCGTGGGTCGCGACGCCCGAGCCGGCGCGCGCGAGGAGGCCGTCGGAGTGCCCGTGGTAGCCACCGGCGAACTTGACGACCTTCGCCCGTCCGGTGAACCCGCGGGCGACCCGGACGGCGCTCATCACCGCCTCGGTCCCCGAGCTGACGAACCGCAGCCGCTCGAGCGACGGGGCCGCCCGCCGGATCTCGGACGCGAGTCGGTGCTCGTCGGGCACCGGAGCACCGAACGTGAGCCCGCGTCGCGCCGCCCGCGCGACGGCCGCCACGACCGACGGCGGAGCGTGGCCGAGGACGTTGACGCCCCACGAACCGACCAGGTCGAGGTAGCGACGTCCGTCGACATCGGTGAGGTACGCTCCCCGGCCCGAGGCGAAAAAGACCGGCGAGCCTCCGACCGCTCGGAACGACCGGACCGGGCTATCGACGCCGCCGACCAGCACCCGCTCCGCGGCGCGCCAGTAGTCGCGCGAGCGGCGCCCCGGGGCGGCACGGGTCACGGGAGCCCTTCCGCCAGCTCGAACGTGCGCCGGGGCGCGGTGAGCACGCAGGTGAAGATCGGGGTCTCGAGCGCCGTGTACCGGCTCGACTCCGTGCCGCGGAGCTGGTTCACGAGGTCCAGGAACTCCGCGGGGTCGTCCGCTTCGAACGCGAGGATGAACTCCATATCGTCGAGCCCGAACGAGTAGCCCGTGTGGATCTGGACGTTCGGGAACCGGTGCCCCGCCCGGATGTGCTCGGCCATGATCCGCCGACGTTCTTCGAACGGGAGGCCGTACCACTCCCGCTTCTTGACGAACGGATAGACGAAGAGGTACGGGCGGTCGAACGGCCGCCGGCGGGCCTCCGACCCCTCGCCGCCGTGCGCGTGGCCGCCGATGTACTCCGACCTCCGGCCCATGCCGAGATACGAGTACGCCGTGTCGAGGTAGCCGCCGACCGGCGTGCCGAGGAGGCGCGCGTGCAGCTCCTGGATCGGCCCGAGTTCGGGGCCGATCGACCAGACCATCATCTCCGCCCCGGCCTTCAGGCCGGCGAGCGAGTAGGTCCGCACGACGAGCCCGCTCGGCGGCCCTTCCAGGACCCGGACGAACGCGTCCCGGCCGCGCGCGCGTTGGTCCTCGGCGAGCTGGCGCCACTCGGGACGCAGGTGGAAGAACGTGTACTTCACGAAGTCGCGGGGGCCCTCCGGCTCCGCGGGGGCGGGCCCCGTCGCCGGTTCGGCCGACCCCGTCATCGCCCGGCCTCCTTCGCGCGGCGCGCGACGTCCCGGGCGAAGTACGTGACGACCAGGTCCGCGCCCGCTCGTCGGATCGCCGTGAGGGTCTCGTCGACCGCGGCGGCCTCCTCGACGACACCGGCCCGGGCCGCGGCTTTCAACGTCGCGTACTCCCCGCTCACCTGGTACGCGGCGAGCGGAAGGGAGAACCGGGCCCGGGCGCGGGCGAGCAAATCCAGGCTCGTGAGCGCCGGCTTCACCATGAGGAGATCCGCGCCCTCGAGCACGTCCGCTTCCATCTCGCGCAGCGCCTCGCGCGCATTTCGGTAATCCATCTGGTAGCTCCGGCGGTCGCCGAACGACGGCGTCGACTGCTCCAGCTCCCGGAACGGCCCGTAGAACGCCGAAGCGTGCTTCGATGAATAGGAGAGGATCGCGACGCGGTCGAAGCCGGCGGCGTCGAGGGAGGCGCGGATAGTCGCCACCTGGCCGTCCATCATCGCGCTCGGGGCCACGATATCGGCCCCGGCCCGAGCGTGTGCGAGGGCGACCCGCCCGAGCCGCTCCACGCTCGCGTCGTTGTCGACCTCGCCGTTCCGGACGATCCCGCAGTGCCCGTGCGTCGTGTACGCGCAGAGGCAGACGTCCGTGATCACCACGAGCTCGGGCGCCGCCCGCCGGATCGCGCGCACGGCCGACGGCACGAGACCGTCCGCGGCCCACGCGTCCCGGCCCTCGGCGTCCTTCCGGCGGCCGACGCCGAACAGGAGGACGGCCCGCAGCCCCTCGCTTGCAATCTCCTCGGCGGCCGCCCCGAGGTCCGCGACCGAGTACCGGTATACCCCGGGCATCGACGGCACGGCCTCCGGCCCGCCCGCGCCGGGCCGGACGAACAGCGGGTAGACGAGGCGGCGGGGTTCGACCGTGGTCTCAGCGACGAGCTCCCGCAGACCCGCGGTGCGCCGAAGCCGACGGAGCCGCGCGCGGGGCGACGACGCGGCCCCGGGGCCGGCGCCCCTACGCGGCGGCATGTTCGAGCTCCCGGAGGAGGTGGCGCGTAAATCGTTCCGGGTTCGGCGACGGGGCGACCGAGACGTTCCGGAAGCCGAGGGCGCGCGCCGCGGACCCGGTCCTAGGCCCCAGCACGACCAG
>JASHWZ010000125.1 GCA_030043865.1 Thermoplasmata archaeon
TAGAACTCTTTGAGCTTGTCCGCCTTCGAGATCGCGATCACGAGCGGCGTGTTGTGGCTCTTCGCGTAGCGGAAGACGCCGCGCGCGAGGTTGACCTGCTGCGCCTGGTCCCGCAAGGACGGCAGCGCGGGGGAGAGGAGGAGGATCACGGCGTCCGCGCCGAAGACGAACCGGCCGAGCAGTGTGAGGCCGCGGCGCCAGAGGTCCCGTCGGTCCGGCCGCCAGGAGTCGAAGTGGGGGATCACCCGGCAGCTCTTCTCGGAGACCTCCCCGTCGACCGACTCGACCCAGAGCCGGTCGTAGGTGAAGTAGTCGGCGATGATCCCGCCGGCCTCGTCGATCGTGTTCAGCTAGAGCGGCTTCGACCCCGCGCCGTCCGCCGCGCCGAAGCGGAACCGGAGCTTCATCTCGACGAACTGGTTGAACTTGGTCGGCAACGGGTACTTCGTGAGGACCCCCTGCTCGTCCCGGCCCGCGGAGAGCTCGACCCAGAGCTTCCGCCGGTCCTCCATCGGTCGGTTGACGTAGTACCGGGTCGTCGTCTCGAGGCTCCCCTCCGGGTCCGTCGGGTCGGTCGTCTCGTACGTCGTCTCCTCGAGCGCGACGTCGTTCTCGAGGTCACCGAACAGGGGCAGCTGGCCCCCGTCCGCCCGGGAGGGGATGTACAGGATCGGCAGGTTGAGCCCGAAGTGGCCCGACAGGAACCGGAAGTACGTCGTCTTGCCCGAGGCGGGGATCCCGATGACGGCGATCCGGGCGGTGTCGACCGCCGGCGGCTTCGTCTCGCGCTTCGCGCCCGGAGCCCTCCGGGTCTTCGTGGTGACCTTAACTGCCGGCATCGAGGCTCCTTACCGCATCTCCGCGAGGCATATCTCGATGAAGTCGAGCGCCCCCTCCACGGCCGGCCCGTTCGCCGAGAGCTCGAGGCGGGCGTCCTGGAGCATCCCGAAGACGTGGTCAACGGCCTCCTCGTGCTTCTGGGCGGCGTCCTGCAGGTCGCCGGAGTCCGCGAGGCGGGTCAGTTGGTACGTCCCCCGCAGCTCCATCAGCTTCCCGAACAGCTCCATGAGGCGCTCCCGCGTCGCGGGGTCGGTCGTGCCGAGCCGGTGCTCGGTGTCGTCGATGAAGCGGACGAGCGTCTCGGTCTCTCGGTCGTTCTGCATCCGGGCTTGAAGGAGCGCGAGCCGGCGCAGGATCTTCGGTTGAGTGGCCGCCGGGAGCTTCTCGGCCTCCGCCCACGCCTGGAGCAGCGAGCGGGCCGCCTCCACGACCGAGCGGTTCGAGTACTGGATCCGCGCCTCCCAGTAGAGGCGCGTCACGGGCGGCAGCACCGGTGCGGCCGTCGCGAGCAGGTTCAGCGCCACCTCGGGCTGCCCGCTCATGTACGCCTCGACGACCTCGCCGAGGGGCCCGTACCGCTCCTTGAGGTACGCGGGCGTCGTCCCTCCGGTCGTCGTCACGACGTCGACCTCGAGGTCCGGGGTCTCCGCGTACGCGGCCTCCCCGCCGTTCTTCGCGGCGAGCTGGGCGGAGTTGATCCGGGAGACCGTCGCGTGCTGCTGAGGCTCCTTGAGCGCCTTCGCGGCGTTCGCCGCGTGACGGGCGAGCTCTTCGGGGTGGAGCTCCTCGATCGGTCGGTCGTCCTCGTAGCCGACGTCGAGGAACGCGTTCACCATCTGGGCGAACAGCTGCGATCCCGTCGTGACCTCCTGGAAGCTGAACATCGCGGGGAGGCCGGTCTGACCGGCGCGGACCCCCATCTGCGAGATCAGGTAGTTCATCCGGACCGCGTCGACGCCCTTGTCCTTCTCGACGCCGTTGCCGATCCCGATGATCTTGAGCGACACTCGCGAACCGTTCGGGAGCATGTACGGCACCAGGTCGATCCGCCCGGGGGCGATCGGGGGACCGTTCGGCACCTGGACGTCGAACCGCGTCGACGCGTTGTCCCAGCCGTCGGTGACGAGCACGAGGTTCCCCTGGACCCCCTGGGTTCCCATCCGGAGCAGGTCGGCACCCACCGCGAGCGCGTCCCAGATCGCCGAGCGTCCGCTCGGGGTCAGCAGGGAGATCAGGTTCTCGATGTACGGGAGGTTCTCGCGATGGATGTCGGTGAGCGGTACCGCGACGCGGACCGTCTCGGTGAACGTCACGAGCCCGAAGAGGGAGCCGGTGCTGGCCGCGTCCTGCAGGATCCGGAACACCGCGGTCCGTGCCACCTCGATCTTCTGACGCTCGGGCTGGCCCGGGGTCGCGTCCGGCAGCGGCGCGAGCATGCTCTTCGAGAGGTCGAGGAGCAGCACGTTCCGCTCCCGGCTCGGCACGGCCGCTGAGGAGGCACCCGGATCGTCCGCCATGTTGGAAGGGGAGAACTACGCGCTGCTCTCCGTCAGCCGATCCGGCCGGGAGCGTCCCTCAACTACCCCGACACAGTGCACGTCCGATATTTACCTCGGTGAGGGTATTTGTGGCTTCCGACCGAGTTCTGCGCAGACGAGCGGTGCCGGCGTGGGTCGGCGGCCGACCCACGCCCCGTGTTCGACCGGCCCGGGTGCCGGGAGCGGTACCGGGTTCCGCCTCGCGACGCCCCTCGCCGAACGTACTCGCTCCCACGCGCGTCCCTACGTTCGGTTCCTTGGCGAGCGGGGCTACCGCTCCCTCGCCTGCCGCGGGGTCCCCTCAGGGCGGCCGGAGACGCTGTCCGCGGCGGTGTCCGGCGCCTCGCGGTCCGACGCCGCCCGCGTCGCGGGTCGCTCGAGCGAATCCCGCCGAGCCAAGGTTATAAACAGCACCCGAGTCCGAGCCGCCCGCATGGGCAACATCCGGCAGACGTACATCAAGCGGGTCGCCATCGAGCTGATCCGCCATTATCCCGAGGACTTCACCGGAGACTTTGCGCACAATAAGCAGAAGGTCCTCGAGCTCACCGACCTCGGTGTCGCCGTCGAAGGGAAGGTCCACGTCACGCACAAGAAGCTCGCGAATCGGATCGCAGGCTACGCGACCCGGTACGTGAAGCGAAAGCGCGGGACGTAACGGCGCGGGGCGCGGCCCTAGGGCTCAGTCGAAGATCCGGAGCCCTTCCTGAAGGTGCGAGACCTCGACCGGCGTCGTGGGTCGCCCCATCAACAGCCCCTTCGAATTCGCGACGACGCACGCACCGACGATCGGCACGCCGAAGTTCGCCGTCGACCGGTGCACCGCGACGCCGAGGGTCTCGGCGACGACCGCGGCCTCCCGCTCGGTCGTCCGCGGGTGAACCACCGCGCCCAGGTTGGTCGCGAGTCCCGCCATCCCGACCGTCCCGAGCCCGGCAAGCGTCCCGCGGCGGATCGGGACCGAGAGCGCTTCGCCGATCGCCGCGACCGCCCCGTCGGTGAACTCGGGGTGGACGAGGGCCCCCCGGTCGTTCGCGAGGACGTTGTTCCCCATCGCGTTCTGCCGTTGACGGACTACGGCGACCGCGCCGAACCCCTCGAGCGCACGGCGCTCCGCCGCGTCGATCTCATCTCC
>JASHWZ010000126.1 GCA_030043865.1 Thermoplasmata archaeon
GGAACGCTGTCGGTCGGCCCACTGGAGCCGGCCGAGCGGCGAAGCCAGCCGGGAACGAAGACCGTAATATCGCGGGACGTTCCGCCCCCACGTCGACCGCGGGCCCGTAGTATAGCTTGGACATCACGGAGGCCTCCGGAGCCTCAAACCCGGGTTCGAATCCCGGCGGGCCCGTACCAACCCACCTTGGAACTCGGGCCAGCGGCCCCTCGGACGGCTCGGGCTCTCGCGGCGTTCTCGAAGATTCGCGGAGCCCTACCGCCGGGTCGAGGGTTTGGAGTCAGCACGCGATCTGGTCACCGGCCGGCGGCTCGATCCACCGGTATGCCGCGGACGAGGACACCGGCGAGCGCCACGGGAGGAGATACGTCCGGTCTACTTATTTATCTACTCATGATTCATTTACATCAAACATGACAGTCGTGCAGACCCGGCTGCCCGAGCTCGAGTACGAACTGCTGCGGAAGCGAGCCCGTGCCGAGCGTCGCCCGATCCAGGACGTCGTGCGGGCGGCGATCCGCGCCCACGTACTCGATGACACGGTGAATCCCTCGGATCCCATCTTCCGCGAGCTCGCGCATCAGAAGGGCGTTCGGGGTAAGGATCGCACCGCGGAACGTGTCGACGAGCTGCTCTACGTTCCACCATGATCTTCATTGACACGTCGGCCTGGTACGCGCTCCTCTGCGAACGGGCCACCCAACGGCCAGAAGCGACCGCGACGTTCGCCGAGATCGAGAAGGGCCGATTCGGGGCCCCCGTGACTACCGACTACGTCCTTGACGAGACGTTCACGCTGCTCCGTCAGAGGGTGGGGTCGACCCCGGTCGCCCGATTGTCCGGCCTGCTCCGAGAGAGCCCGTCGATTCGACGCGTTCGCATCAGCGAGGCGGTCTTCGAGGAGAGTCTCCAGCTGATGCTCTCGCACGCCGACAAAAAGTGGAGTTTCACCGACTGCACGAGCTTCGTCACGATGCGCGAGACCCACATCGTGCGGGCGTTCACGTGGGACCACAAGTTCGCCGAGGCGGGATTCGAGGTACTTCCCGGCGGCAGAACCTGACGTCGTCGCGGCTTGGCTCCGTCGCGCGGCGTAGGCTCAAACGCCGTCACCCCGGACTCCGGACGCCGACATCCGCTTGATGGCACAGGTCCATCCGGGTCCTACTCCGACCTGCTTCAATCCGGGGGTTCGGCTCGGCCGCGTGGGTCGGATTAGGAGTTCGGGGATCGGGGGCGCGGGCGCGCGTAATCGGCCCGCTCGGCAGCGTTCGCGGACCGATCGAGCCCACGTGGACGTTCCGCCGGCCAGATTCCGAGGCCGTCCTCGCGGGGGCGATTCCCGGCAAACCCGCTCGATGGGAGTCGCCGTCGGGACTCAGGCGCGCGACTTGGTGTGCGCGGAGGCGGAAGACGCCGACCGAAGCTGCTCGAGCCACTTCGAGATCGTCTCCACGAGATACTCGCCCCCCGACGGGTCGATCAGGAGCTCGAAATCGGTCACAACCCGGCGGGCCGTTCCGTTATCGCTCATCTCGGGCACGAGGCTACCAATCCCGATCCGGAGCAGAGGTCCTTCCGAGCCCGCGCAGAAGCTCTCGCCGTAGACCTGGCGGAACTGCGGGTGGAGACCGTACGGCGGTGCGTCGCGGAGCTTCGGCGGATCCTCGGACATGCCCGTGCGTCCGAGGCCCGGCCTAATGAACGGTTCGTTCGACTCCCCGCGACCGAACGTCGGTCGGGCGCCGCGTCAGAACAGGTCGAGCAGCTGGCAGGCGAACGGACGACCGTCGGACCGCAGCCATTCGTAGAGGTCGCGTCGGCGCAGCGCCGGGGCGAGTGGGCAGGCCATCATCACACCGTACGACGGGGCGAGCGGTCCGAACCGGGCGAGCTCCGGGTCGTCGTCGCCTCCGAACCACCCGCTGCCGAGGACCAGCCACCGGGCGTGGGAGCGGTGCTCGAGCATCGCCAGGAGGGCCGCACGAGCGTCCGGCGTCGGAGCGATGACTTCGGCCGCCCGGTTCCAGGTCGGGTGCGCTTCGAGAGTCGCGTAGCCCTCGATTCGGCCCTGGCGCTCCGCAACGAACAGATGGCGCGCGGCGACATTCCCCGAAAGGAACCGGAGCCGGTAGGACCGAGGGCTCCTCTGCGAAAACCCCAAGGACCCAGCGTTCGCCCGTCGATGAAGGCGCGCCAGCGCAGGGACGTCAGACGCACGCGACCGTCGCACTCGGTACCCCCGAGGGGACTTGGTCACCGGTCGGTCCACGTAGCCAAGCGTCGCCCGCGGGTAGAAGATGTCCTGGTACCCGAGCTTGAGGTACAATTCGCGCGCCAGGTTCGACCGACCCGTGCAGAGGAGCGACAATCGTTGACCGGCGCTCCGTTCTAGACGATGGACCTCGCGCAAGAGGTAGCCTGCGAGTCCCCGCCGCATCGCGTCCGGGCGGGTCATGACCATCTCAATCCCGGCCACGGTCTCGGGTCCTACGGGCGTGGTCAATCGGTAGCGGGAGACGATGACGGCCGAGAGCAGCGCCTCCCCCTCTCGAGCGTACAAGCCCAGGTAGGGCGCAAACGGGAACCCAGACCGTCGGGCGGTTCGGATCGCTGCCAGGTCGTCCAGCCCTCCCCAGGCGTGGTAGTGGAGCGAGACCAGCGCGCCCCGGTGCTCCCGGTACGCGTCGTCGAAGGTCACGATTTCGACGGCCATCGTCCCGACGAAGCTCCGTGAGACAAAGAGTTGCGGGGCGTTCCCACCGAAACGACTCCCGGGGCGGAGAGGGCATGCCCTCGAGGGTGGGAGGGGAAACGAGCCTCCGGGGGCCCCGCGGTCCGGGCCGGATCGAATCCGTTGCATCGCGGGAGGCGAAAAGTCATTATACATGACAGTCATATGTCATTACCAATGACGACGCCGCCTCCCGCCCGAGATGCCTACCGAAACGTGCCGCTGTCCGCCCTGCTCTACGTAACGCGAGGAACGTACACCGCCGCGGTCCGCCGCGCTCAGGCGAAGGTCGGCTGCGGCGACGTTCCCGTCACCGGCGAAGCCCTGCTGAACGCGATGGCGTGGAGCGGAGCGCCGTTGAACACGGTGGCCCGGTTCCTCGGGATCTCGAAGCAGGCGATCAGTCAGACCGTGGAGACGCTCGTGACCCGGGGGTACATGAACCGGGCCGAGGACCCGGCGGACCGGCGACGGATGAAGCTCACGCTCACGGCCCGGGGCGAGCGCGCCGGCAAGGCCGGTCGAGCGGCGATCGAAGAGGTCGACCGAGAACTCATCTCCCGGGTGGGGCCCGGGCGCTTCGCTCACGCCCGAGAGACCCTCGTGGTGCTGCTGGAGATCAAGCGTCGCAATCTCGCCCTCGGGGCCAAGGAGGGCGCATGAGCACGCCCACTCCGCTCGCTCGGGTCGCCGACCGAGACGAGGACTATGCGCGCCTCGGCGTGAAACGGGGCCCCGTCGAGCCGTGGGAGGACGGGATGCGGACCTCAGGCGGGCGCGGGAGCTACGAGTGGTGGTACTTCGACGCGCACCTCGAGGACGGCTCGGCGCTCGTGGTGACGTTCTACACGAAGTGGATGCTGAAGCCGAAGGGTCCCGAGGCACCGATGATCCAGGTGAACCTGGACCGACCGGGCAAGCCGACCGTCGAGCGGTTCGTCAACGCGAAGCCGCAGGAGTTCAGCGCCAGCAAGGAGCACTGCGACGTCCGGATCAAGGACAGCTACTTCCGGGGAGACCTGCACACCTACCAGATCCTGGTCGTCGCCGACGGCCTCACGGTCGAGGCGGAGCTCACCGCACAGGTGCCGTCCTGGCGTCAGGAGACCGGGGTCACCTACTTCGGCGCCCACGACGAGCACACGTTCGCCTGGCTGCCGTCGGTGCCCCAGGGAAAGGTCGTCGTGAAGATCACGGAAGGAAACGGTCCCACCCGGACCCTGAGCGGGATCGGTTACCACGACCACAACTGGGGCGACGTCGCGATGTCGAAGCTCCTCAACCACTGGTACTGGGGCCGGGCACAGGCCGGGCCGTACTCCGTGATCGCGGCGTACCTGTACGCGGAAAAGGCGTACGGACGGACCGAGCTGCCCCAGATCCTGATCGCGAAGGACGGTCGGATCGTCGCCGACCAGTCGTCCAAGGTGCGGCTCGTTCTGGAGGACCTCTTCACCGACTCCAACAGCCGGAAGCCCGTGGCGAACCGGGTGATCTACGAGTACACCCAGGACCCGCGGGTCCGCTACCGCGTCGTCTTCCAGCGGAGCCAGACCCTCCTCGACCAGAGGTTCGCGGACACCGTGACCGGCATCAAGCACGCCCTCGCGCTCTTGCTGGGAGTGGACGGGGCGTACCTTCGGTTCAGCGGAACGGTGACCGTCGAGAAGTACGAGGACGGCCAGCGAGTGGAGCAAGCGAGCGATCCGGGGATCTGGGAGCTGATGTACCTGGGCCATGTCGAATGAACAAAAGAGACCGCAGATGACGAGCGTCCAACGCCGAACGAACGGGCACGCCGCGGAGGCACGCCGGTGACGAAGTCCGCGGGGCGGGCGGCGTCGAGCCACTCCGGAGACGACCTGCCGAAGCAGCTCGAGCGGCTCTTGGCCCCCACGGGCCTCCACCCCTCGGACACGGGCGGGAAGATCACCTTCTCGGGCGCGGACCCGCTCTTCCCGAGCGCGATTCGGCTCGGCTCGGTGTTCGCGCTGTCCGCGATGGCCGCCGCGGTCGGCGCCGCGACGATTTGGAAGATGCGGTCGGGCAAGGGCCAGGACCTCTCGATCGACCTGCGTCGGTCGTCGCACGGGATCGACCCCGAGCTCACCTTCGGCCCGACGCTCAACGGCTGGCCGTATCCGAACCCGATCGGCAACAACCACCCGTTCTCCGTCTTCCCGTACGAGACGCGGGACGGTCGCTGGGTCTACCCGTCGGCGGTGTACCCGGCGCAGCAGTTCGCCTGGACGAAGTTCTTCAACTGCGGCGCGGACCACCATGCCGTCGCGGCCGCGATCAGCAAGTGGGACGGCCTCGAGCTCGAGAACGCGGCGAACGAAGCCGGGCACACGCTCTGCATGGCCCGGACGGCCGAGGAGTGGGCGAAGCACCCGCAAGGTCAGTACCTCGCCGAGCAGCCGGTGATCGCGATCGAGAAGATCGCGAAGGGCGACCCGCAGCCGTTCGCTCCGGCGAAGCGACCCCGAGCCCTCGAGGGGGTCCGGGTGCTCTCGGCGACGCATGCGGTCGCCGGCCCGGTCGTCGGGCGCACGCTCGCCGAGCAGGGTGCGGAAGTGCTCCAGTTCAATCGGGTCGACGATTTCGAGCATCCCTGGGTGTACGACGACGCGAACGTGGGGTTCCGCTCGACGTACCTCGACCTGCGCCGTCCCGACAACGTGGCGCGGTGCAAGGCGCTCGCGAAGCAGGCGGACGTGTTCGTCGATAACTTCCGCGGACGCAAACTCGCCGACTTCGGGCTATCCCCCGAGCAGCTCGCGGCGGACCACCCGGGGATCGTCGTCGTGAGCGTCCGCTGCTACGGCTGGGGCGGGCCCTGGTCGAACCGCGGCGGTTTCGACATGCTGGGTTCGTCCGCGTCCGGTGTCGCGATGGCGGAGGGCGAGAACGGCAAACCGTCGATGCCCCCGACCGCGCTGATCAACGACTACGTGACCGGCTACATGGGGGCCGCCGGCGCGACCGCGGCGCTCGTCCGGCGCGCCCGTGAGGGCGGGAGCTACCACGTGACAGTGAGTCTGACCCGCAACGCGATGTGGTATCTCACCCTCGGTCTGATCCCGCCCGAAGAGCGCACGTTCGCCGAGAATCCGTTCCGGCGGTTCGATGAGCTCGTTAACAAGCCGGCGGCGCTCGTGCCGATCGTCCTGAAGCTGCGCGAGCGGCTCCTGCCACCCGAGATCGTCGAGCGCGACACGCCGCTCGGCCCGTTGAAGCGGCTCGCCCCCGCCGTACACTTCTCGCGCACGCCCGGCGGGTGGGACGACCCGATGCTCACGCCCATGGGGGGCTCCCCACCGGCCTGGCGAGGGGCCCGGGCGTCCTGAGCCCCCTCAGCGCGGGGGCGGCTGGCGGCCGCGGCGGCGGACGAGCAACGCGGTAGCGCGGCCCAGCCGCCCCCCAGCGATCCGCCAGCCGCGCGGGCTCCCGGAGGCGTACCAGCGGACCTCGACGAACACAAAGCGCGGTTCGAAGACGGCCGCGACCTCCTCGAGCGAGGGTCGGTGCGGTGGACCGACGTTGTCCCGGACCTCACGAGGGATCCAGGTCAGAAGGACCCGGGCCCCCGGCCGCAGGACGCGCGCCAGCTCCCGAACGTACGGCGCGCGGAGACGAAGAGGAAGGGAGTGGAAGCACCCGGTGTCCAACGCGACATCGAAGGAGGCCGTCGGGAACGGTAAGCGGCCGGCGCTCGCCTGGCGCAGATCGACCTCGACACCGGCGTGACGGGCACGGGTGCGAGCGATCGACAGCGCGGTCGGGGCGACGTCGACACCCGAGACACGGAACCGCCGCCGGGCGAGCCAGATCGCGTTCGTCCCCGTGCCACATCCGACGTCCAGTACGGCCCCGCGCGACGGTAGTTGCCCCCCGTCCAGCGCCTCGACCAGCCATGGCGACGGACGGGAGGAGTACCAAGGCATCCGACGGTAGTCCCTACGACGGTACCACTCCTCCCACGCCGCGAACTCAGGTCGCGGCCGGGTCGCCCGGTTCGACATCGCCGTCCGGATCACTCGCCGCCGTCCATCGGACACGTCTCCCACCAAGGAGCGATCGCGTATCGGCTTTCGGAAGGGGTGGCATGGGAGCGGTCGGGCCCCGGGCGGACCTCCCCCCCTCGCCCCTTCCTTCGAAATCGGATCCTCGCGTCCCGCGTCACCGAGGCCGCTCGGCGGCGCCCGCGCCGGTCCCGTCAACCGGGCCCCACGCGGAGCGCGAGCACCGCGAGCACGTAGCCGAGCGCGAATCCCGAAACGGGGCCGAGGGCCCAGCCGGTGAGGATCGATCGCACCGGTTTCCAGAGCACCGTCGACTGTCCGCGGGCGAGACCGGTTCCGAGCATCGCTCCGACGAGCGCCTGGTTGAGCGAGGTGAAGTAGCCGAACGCGACCGAGACGAGGATCACCGTCGACTGAGCGAGTTG
>JASHWZ010000127.1 GCA_030043865.1 Thermoplasmata archaeon
TCCGTCGGCCCGGTCGACGTGCGCGAGACGCTCACGATCGACGGGACCGCACGGCTCGGGGCGTCGGTGCACTCGGGCGACCTCCGGACGCGGGGGACGTTCCACGCGGTCGGGCCGGTGCGCGTCGACCGCGGGCTGTTCGCGGAGGGCTCCGTCGAGGCCCCGTCGGTCGCCGCGACGCTGGTCGAGCTCACGGGAAGCGCGGAGATCCCGGGAGCGCTGGTCGCGACGGGCGTCGTGCGCGTCCGGTTCCGGGCCGACTCCGAGCTCGGGGAGGTCCGAGCGCCGCGCGTCGAGCTCGCCGGACCGCCGACGAGCCTCGTCCCGACGCTCCTCCGCCGCGTCTTCGGTGGGTCGGCCTCGGCGCACGTCGTGCGGGTCGAGGCCGAGGCGGTCGAGCTGAGCGCGGTGGATGTCGGCTTCGTGCGCGCGGAGCGTATCGTCCTCGGCGCCGGGGCGCACGTCACGACGGTCGAGGGGACGATCGTCCGGCGGCACCCGACGAGCCGGGTCGGACCCGAGTCGCGTTCCCCTCCGCCCCACGGCCTGTCTCGATAACGCCGCCCGGCGCGGGGCTCTTATCTCCCCGGACCTCGTCGCGCGCGCGATGCCGCCCGAGGACACGACGACGGGCGCTCCGTCGTCTCCCGAGATCCAGCACCGCGTCCTCCGCTACTGGGAGGAGCACGGGGTGCCGGAGCGGGCGTTCGGCGGGGCCCCCGACGGCCCCGTGTTCCGATTCACAGAGGGCCCCCCGGGCGTCAACGGGCCGCCCCACCTCGGGCACGTCGAGCCCCGGACCCTGAAGGACGTGCAGCTCCGGTACCGCCGGATGCGCGGCGCCCGGATCGTGGGCGCGATGGGAGGCTGGGACTGCCACGGGCTCCCCGTCGAGATCGCGATCGAGAAGAAGCACGGCCTGAAGTCGCATCGCGACATCGAGTCGTTCGGCGTCGAACGGTTCTGCGACGAGTGCCGCGCGACGGCGCTCACGTACGCCGACGTCTGGCGCGAGATGAGCCGCCGCCAGGGGTTCTGGCTCGACTACGACCACCCGTACCGCACGATGGACGCGCCGTACATCGAGAGCGTCTGGTGGGCGTTGAAGACGCTGTTCGACCGCGGGCTCCTCGAGAAGGGCCACTACGTCCTGCCGTACTGCCCCCGGTGCGAGACGACGCTCTCCTCGCACGAGGTCGCCCAGGGGTACCGCGAGGTCTCGGACCCGTCGGTGACCGTCCGGTTCCCGCTCGAGGGCGAGGAGCGCGACCTCCTCGTCTGGACGACGACGCCCTGGACGCTCCCCGCGAACCTCCTCGTGGTCGCGCACCCCGAGCTCGAGTACTCGGTGGTCCGCACGGGCGAGGGCCGCGACGTCGTCCTCGCGACGCAGGCGGTGCCCCGCTACTTCGCGGGACCGGTCGAGGTGGTCGCACGGTTCCCGGGCGCGGAGCTCGCCGGGCGGAGATACCGACCTCCGTTCACCGCGGCCGGGCCGGGGGAGGGACGGTACCGCGTCGTCCTCGACAGCTTCGTCACCGCGAGCGAGGGGACGGGGTTCGTCCACTCGGCCCCGAGCTTCGGGCCCGACGACTACCGGATCGGCGCGCGGGAGAACGTGGGCGTCTTCGACCCCCTCGACAGCCGCGGGGTGTTCGGCGACGCCGTCCCGCTCGTTCGTGGGAAATCGTTCAAGAACGCCGACCCGATCCTCGAGGCCGACCTCGCCGAACGGGGGCTCCTCTTCCGGTCCGGTTCGGTCCGCCACACCTACCCGTTCTGCTGGCGGTGCGACCACGCGCTGCTCTACCGGGCGATCGACTCATGGTTCGTCCGGACGTCGCGCGTGACGGACGCGTTGGTCCGGTACAACCGGAGCACCCACTGGGTGCCCGAGTACCTCCGGGACGGACGGTTCGGCAACTTTCTCACGGAGGCGAAGGACTGGGCGCTCTCCCGGAGCCGGTACTGGGGGACGCCGCTGCCCGTCTGGGTCTGCGCGCGCGGGCACGCGACGTGCGTCGGGAGCTTCGCCGAGCTCGCCGAGCGCGGCGGGGGGAAGCTCCCGCCCGACTTCGACCCCCACCGCGTGACCGTCGACCGGATCGTGCTCCGCTGCGCGACGTGCGGCGCCGAGAGCCGTCGCGAGCCGTACACGATCGACGTCTGGTTCGACAGCGGCTGCGCCCCGTTCGCGCAGTTCCACTACCCGTTCGACCCCGGTCCGTTCGACCCGGCGGCGCCGCTCGACTTCGTCTCGGAGGCGATCGACCAGACGCGGGGCTGGTACTACACGCTCCTCGTCATCGCGACCGCGGTCTTCGACCGTCCGGCGTTCCGGGCGAGCCTCACCTGCGAGTTCCTCCTCGAGGAGACCGGCCGGAAGATGTCGAAGTCGAAGGGCAAGGTCTTGGAGCCGCTCGAGATCCTCGACCGGCTCGGCGGCGACCCGGTCCGCTGGCTGTTCCTCTCGCAGGACTTCACCGCGCCGATCCGGGTCGGGGAGGCGACCCTCGAGAAATCCGGCCACCGGACGCTCGGCGCGCTCCGCAACGTCGTCGCGTTCCATCAGGAGAACGCCCGGGCCGACCGGATCGCTCCGGTGCCGACGCTCCCCGAAGCCTCGGACCCGCTCGACCGTTGGCTGCTCTCCCGCCTCGAGTCCGTCCGCGCGACCTCGACGGCGGCCCACGAGTCGTTCGACCCTCGCCCGGCGGCGACGGCCGTGCGGGAGTTCGTGGACGACCTCTCGACCTGGTACCTTCGGCGGTCCCGGCCCCGCTTCTGGGCGCCCGCCGACCACCCCGAGCGCCGCGCCGCCCACGCCACCCTCTCCTACACGCTCCTCGAGCTCGCGCGCCTCCTCGCGCCGCTGCTCCCGTTCACGGCGGAGTGGGTCTGGCAGGAGGTCGGCGAGCGCGGGTGGGGCCACGGGGAGGCGTCGGTCCACTTCGCCGGCTGGCCCGCTCGCTCGGCGGCGCGCGACCCGTCGCTCGAGGCCGGGATGCGCGAGGTGCGCGAGCTCGTCGAGGTCGGCCGCGAGCTCCGCCAGCGAGCGGAGGTGAAGTCCCGGATCCCGCTCGCCGAGTTCGTCCTGTTCGGCCCCGCGTCGGCCGACCTCGCCCGGCTCGGCCCCGCGGGCGACGCGCTCCTCGCGGACGACCTCAACGTGAAGCGCGTCCTCCGCGCCCCCGCGGAGACGGCCGCGAGCTATCCCGAGACCGCCTGGGTGGTCCGGGAGGAGGTGGGCCGGCCGGTCGCCGCACTCCCCCGCCGTCCGTCGCCCGAGCTGCTCGAGGAGGGGCTCGCCCGCGAGGTCGGGCGGCGCCTGCAACAGGCCCGCAAGGAGCTCGGCCTGCACTACCTCGACCCGGTCGCCGTGACGGTGAGCGCCCCGGAACCGCTCGCCGGGGCGTTGCGCGCCCGACGATCCGGCCTCGCGACCGACCTCCTCGCCGACCCGTTCGAGGTCGTGGACGGCCCCCTCGACCCCGGACCGGACGTGCGGAGCTGGGACGTCGACGGGCTCGCGTTCTCCGCGCGGATCGTCCGTCGGAGCTCGGGCTCGGCCCCGGCCTAACCCCGGCCGCGCGTCGTCGTCGTCTCGAGCGGGACGCGCTCCACGGTCCCGCCCGGGCTCTGTTCGGAGAACACCTCGGCCTCGAACCGCCGGACCCGCACCCTCGCGTCGCGCCACGCTCGGGGCGGGAGGCCGGCCTTCTCGCACGTGCCGTCGAGGAGCTCCTCGGCGTCCCAGCCCTGCTCGGGCGCGACCTGAGGCAGGAGGAGGCCGCTCGTGCCGAACCCGTCCACGATCAGCCCGTCGCGTCCGACGCGGACCTCGCGGACCCGGTCCTCGGCCCGCGCCGCGGCGAGCGCCTGGGGGACGGTGAGGACCGACACCTCGACCGTCAGCTCGTCGAGCTCGCCCGAGCGGACCGGGGGGAACCGGGGGTCGTCGGTCGCGGCCGAGACCGCCGCCTCCGCGACCGCCCGCTCGAGCGGCAGGACCGGGAGCGGGAAGCCGATGCATCCCCGGAGCTCGCCGTTCGGATACCGGCGGAGCGTGACGAACGCGCCCCGGGGCTCCCGGAACACCGGTGGGAGCGGGTCGAACGTGCGGGCGCCGGCGGGGCGGGCGGCGCCCAGCCGGCCCGCGACGCTCTCGCGGGCGAGCCGCACGGCTTGCGTCCCCTCCTCCGCCGAGAGCATCGGTCGCGCGAGGCGCGGGGCGCGGAAAGGCACTTCGGCGAGCGGCCGGGGCAGCCTTTATACACGGGTGGGGGTCCCCGCGGGTCCCATGCCGTTCCCCGAGGCGGTCGAGCGACTGCTCAACAAGAAGATCTGCATGAACTGCTCCGCGCGCAACCCGCCGCGGGCCGTGCAGTGCCGCAAGTGCGGCTACCACGGGCTCCGCGTGAAGTCGCGGGAGCGGTCGGGAAAGACCCAGTAGCGCACCCTACGGCGGCGGCACCGCGTCCGGTCCGTGGGCGAACGGCACCGGTTGTCCGCGCACCGGCTCGCGCGCGACCGCGAGACGCTTCCGCGCGAGGAACAGGAGGTTCTTCACGCCGTCCCGCCAGCTGGAGAGCTTCGGGCGACCCCACCGCTCGCCGTACCGGATCGGCACCTCGACGAAGTGAAGGCCCCGCAAGAGCACCTCGATCTTCAGCTCCTCGCTGAACGCCATCCCGTCCTCGCCGAGGTGGACGCGGTCGAGCACGTCGCGGCGGAACACCCAGAAGCCGCTCTGGCTGTCCGCGAGCGTGTGGTCCGGGAGCTCGCGGAGGTACCGGTGGTAGGTGACGTCGAGGAACAGGTTCAGCACGCGGTTCCCGATCCGGTGCTCGGTCGTCATCGCCGTCCGGTCGATGTACGCCATCCGATTCCCCGTCAGGAAGTCGATCCGCTCGTCGAGCACCCGGCGCAGGAGCGCGGGGATCGTCTCGACCGGGTAGGTCCCGTCGCCGTCGGCGGTCGCGATCACGTCGCCGTCCGCCGCGGCGAACCCGGTCTTGTACGCCCGCCCGTAGCCCCTCCGAGGCTCGACGATCACGCGGGCTCCCTCGGCGGCCGCGATCGCGC
>JASHWZ010000128.1 GCA_030043865.1 Thermoplasmata archaeon
GCGACGCGCTACCCGACCTTGCGGAGGTCGTAGCCGCACTTCGCGCAGAACGTCGACCCCGGCGCGGGCGCCGTGCCGCACTGGGGGCAGAACTTCGGAGCTTCGGGAGCCGCAGCGGGAGCGGGTCGCGGTGCCGCCGCGACCTGAGCCGCCGGTGCGGGAGGCGGCTGGTACGCCGGCGTGGGCGGCGGTGCGTACCGAGCTTGCGCCGGAGGGGCTTGAGCGTACGCAGCGGCCGGCGGACCCCACTGGGCCGGAGGCACCGGCCCGAAGTAGAGACCGCACCGCGGGCACTGGGGCCAGTTCGCCGGAGACACGGTCCCGCAGCGCGGGCAGGCCCGCTGGGGCACCGGCGGAGCGGCGACCGGGGCGGCCGCGGGCGCCGGCGCGTACGCGGGCGGGGGGGAAGGGCCTGGAACGGGCGTGGGCGGGGGAGTGTACGCGGGCGGGCTCGAGGGGGCCGGGGTCGGAGCGGCGGGCGGAACGTAGGCAGCCGGGGGAGCGTACTCCGGTGCTCCCGTAGGGGACGGAGTCGCCGGCGGCGCGGGGGCACCGTACGACGGGCCCGGTGGAGCGTACGCCCCGGGAGCCGTCCCGGTCGGCGCGCTGGGACGGCGCCGCGAGCGTCCGACGACCACCGCGACGACGGCGATGACCACGATCAGAAGGACCAGCAGCAGGTAGACCGGGATGCCGTCGATCGAGGCGAGGAGGGGGTTCGTCGACGAGGGGCTCGCGGTGGACGTTCCGCCGGGACAGACCTCGGAGAGGGTCACGTTGAGAGGCACGCCGGGCTTGAGGGCGCAGTACCCGAGATACGTCGTCGTGGTGCCGATGGTGACGTTCACGTGGTAGTGACCCGGGTAGAGAGTGAGGAACGCTCCGCCGTCTTCGAACGGGGTCGGCGTGCCGTTGATGAACAGCGTTCCGCTCGCCCCGGTGTCGTTGAAGTTCAGGAAGCCGACGGCGTCCTGGGTGTACAGCTGCGCCGGCGTCGCGTCGCCGTTGTCGCCGGCGATCAGGTGGGACGTCATGTTCCCCGAGACGATGTTGTACTCCCAGATCCCCTCGGAGTTCTCGACGCCCTCGGCGGTCTCCGAGCCGAAGTTGAACGCGTTCGTCGGCGACTCGAAGTTCTCGCCGTTCCATTCGAGGAGCTGGAGCTTGACGTTCCCGGCCTCCTGATAGGTCTGGGACCCCGACCCCGGACCACCCATGATGAGCTCGAGGTCGTACGGCGAGCCCCAGGGGTCGATCATCGACCCCGAGACGACGAACCCGTAGAACGCGGAGAGCTGGGTCGCCCAGGGGAAGTCGACGACGTCGTACGCGTACGCACCGTACCCGTCGTTGTAGAGGAACGCGACGCCCGGAGCCCCGGTGTCGGTCTCGAACGCGTCCATCTCCAGCACGACGCTGCCGCCGGCCTGCCACGTCTGGCCCTCGCCGCCCGGGTCGCTGCTCGAGGTGCCGTAGGCGTACCAATCCCCCGACGAGCCCGACGACACCGAGCCGTTGCCCTGGATCGTCTGGTTCGACATCTCCGCGCTGGTCGACGACTGGTTCCACACGTTGTCGATGATCTGGACGATCTGGTCGGTCGTGGAGTTGTAGAGGATCACGTCCTGCGTCCAGTACGTGAAGGAACTCCCGCTGCTCGTCTCGAAGTAGATCTCGCTGTTGAGCTGGAACCCGAGCTCGGTGGGTCCCCAGTAGACCGAGGAATTGTAGGTCTCGACGTCGGAGAGCAGCGAGATCACTCCGCGCACCGCCTCCGTGGAGTAGGTGTACGCCCCGGCGCCCGGGGAGGTGATGCCGTAGTCGGCGATCCCCATCGGCGCGGGTTCGGAGTCGTGGATCTCGAGCGGGTTGATCGCGCCTTGCTCGGGAGCGGTCGACTCCCCCCGCGTGTCCACGTGGACCATGTTCGCCGACGGACCGACGTCGCGACCGAGCCGCCCGATCGCCGGCGGGAGGCCGTACGCTTTCGCCGTCACCGGGGAATGTGCGGCCGACGACGGGGCCGTCGCATCGTGCGCGAGGGTCGCCGGCACCGCGATCACCATCGAGACGGCGATGAGCACCGCGACCGCGCGAGAGAACGGGCGGGAGTTCACCATCCTCCTCGGGGCCGACCCCGTCCATCGAACGGGCCCGTCGCTCATCCGGAGATTCGTTCGAGAGGCCCCCGGTTCGGGCGGGCGATGAAGGACCCAGTAGATGAACTATCGCGTGGCGCTTCACGGCCGAGCCCTCGCGCCGGCGACGTGGGTCGCTCGCGCGTCGCGTTCCGCGGGGAGGACCCTCGCTGCGCGTCGACCTCACCTTTTTAGTGGGACCGACGCGGAGGGAGGTCGGCGCAGCCATGACCGAAGACGAAGGACAGCCACAGTTCCGACAGCACCTGCACGAGATCCGGAACGCCCTGGGCGGACTCGGCCGGGACGTCAAGGTCGACGTCGCCGACGCGCCGCACCTCGCGAAGGAAGGGGCGAAGAACGCCTTCGCTCGCGCCGCGGGCGTCCGCCGGGGCCCGATGCACGAGTGGAGCGACCCGGAGTCGCCCGACTCCAAGTAAGGTCGATCCACTGCTCCGTCGAGAAGGGGGCGCCCGGCCGAACGGCCGCGCACCCCGTCGAGGGGACGGGCCACTTCCGGAGGGCAGCCGTTCTATCGCCCGGCGTATTGCTCCGGGCCGCGGAGTCGTCGATGCCGAAGCCGGTGCGCCGGGGGATCTCGCGATTCATCGTCATGGCGATGCTGCAGGCGGCGCGGGCGCGCCGCCTCGGTCTGCCGCAGGACTCCGCGTACTCCTGGGGACTCAACCGGGCGATCTTCTTCGCCGCCGCCAAGCAGGGTTTCCGCGGCGGCGAGTCGCCCGCCGGGGGGTCGACCGCGGGCGAAGGAGGTCGGCCCGCCGCGCCCGAAGCGCATCCGAATCGGGAGCCGTACCAGGTCGGCGAGGAGTTCGCCTTTCGGGACACCTCGCAATCGAAGCTCTACTTCACCATCGGCGACGAGACCCAGACGGAGAAGGAGTTCGAGCGACAGATTGAGGCCCGGTTCGGCCCTCGGAAGAACTTCGAGCGGGCGTGGAAGGAGGCCGAGGAGATCGTCGCGGCGGCCGACCCGAGCGAGCTCGCGTCGGGGCACGAGTTCTACGCCCGGGTGTACAAGCCCCGTCGGGACGAGCTGAAGGACAAATGGACCGAGATGGTCGGCGGTCCGGCCGCGGACTCGTAGCGGCGCGCCGCTACTTCCACCGGGTCAAGATCTCTTCCCGGTGGAACGTCTTCAGGCTCACGACGTAGAGCACCAGCACGATCACGGCAAAGACCCCGCCGATGAGGAGCTGGTTGTACTCGCCGAGACTGAACCCGATCTCGCCGGCGATGTAGACGAGGATCAGCGGCAGGAAAATGACCCCCGCGTATTGCTGGGCGGACCGGACGTCGGCGACCCGGGCGGAGATGATCACGGACGACTCGATCGCCACGAGCGACGCGAGCGGGGCGAGGAGGAGGAGCTCTACGGCGATGGTCGCGTTCGGGTAGTACAGGTAGCCGAGCGGGCCCCGGGTCACGACGTCGATCAGGACCATGTAGAGGACGGAACCCCCCGCCACGGCGATCATCGTGGGCACGAAGGCGGTCAAGGCCTTGCCGAACAGCACCTCGCCGTCGGTGGTCGGCGTGGCGAGCAGCGGCTCCAGGCTCTTCTCGACCTTCTCGCCCACGATGCTGTACGCCGCGATGGAGGTCGGCACGGAGGCGGCGCCGATGACGAACCAGAACCCGAACGCATTGATCAGGCCGGGAAGGTACGACCCGAGGTCGGTCCCGGGGTTCGACGAGATAATGTACCAGACGAGCGCCGGGAAACCGAGCCCCACGCCCAGCGGATACGCGATGAGCCCCGCGATCACGCCGCGCCGTCGGCGGACCAGGGCGATGTCGTGGCGGGCGACGATCCACGCCTGGGAGAACCTCATGCCGCCGGCGCCTCCTCATGGACCAGTTTGAGGTAGACGTCCTCGAGCGTCGGCGACAGCTGGGTCATGCTCAGGATCCGTCCCCCGGCCTGGACCACCGCCTCCGCGATCGCCGGGTTGTCGTGGGCGGGGTCCTGGACGGCGACGAGGAGCTGGTCGCCCGACACCTCGAGCGGGCGCGGAGCGAGCCGCGCCCGCACCGCGGCGACGAGGGCGTCCGTCACCTCGGCGAGCCGCACCGCGGTCCGGTGCCCGCTCAACCCGAAGCGCAGGCTGTCCGGCGTCCCCGTCGTCAGGAGCTGGGTCCGAAGGATCCCGACCCGGTCGCAGATCCGCTGCACCTCGTCGAGGTTGTGGGTGTTCAGGAAGATCGTTCGCCGTTCCTTCTTGAGCTCGAGCAGGATCTCGCGCACCGTCTTCGACGCTTCGGGGTCGAGGTTCGCGGTCGGCTCGTCCAGAAAGACGAGGATCGGGTCGTGCACGAGGGCGCGAGCGATCGCCACCTTCTGCTTCATCCCCTTCGAGAACGTGCCGATCAGTGCGTCCCGCTTCTCCCAGAGGTCCATCATCCGGAGCAGGCGCTCGATGTTCGCGCGAAGCGCGGTCGTCTCCACCCCTTGGAGCTGGCCGAAGTACTCGAGGTTCTCGACAGCCGTGTTGCCCTCGTAGAGCCCGACGTTCTCCGGCAGGAGGCCGATCTTCTGCCGAAGCTTGAGCTCGTCCGACG
>JASHWZ010000129.1 GCA_030043865.1 Thermoplasmata archaeon
CCTCGGTGACCTCGAGGTCCCGCGCCACGGGGCGGCGGACCCGGACCAGGTCCCGCGCGTCCTCGAGGCGGGTGAGGAACTCCCCGAGGTTGCGGAACGTCATGGGCGCGAGCGAGCCCGCCGCCTTATTTAACGGGCGGAACGCCCGCGAGCCAGGTTCATATGGGAACCCCCGCTGCGTCCGCCCCGGCGATGCAGTCCGTCACGCTCGAGTTCCGCACCGAGGACCTGACGCTCCTCGGTCTGTTGCCGCCGGGACTGTTCGACAAGTACGAGGAGGTGGAGCTGCTCGAGACGCTCCGGCTCGAGCAGGGCTGGCGGCTCCAGCTCCTCCGAGTCCGTCGGCGCGGGCCGCTCCGCACCGCGGCCGAGCTCGAGCGCGAGTCGCGCCGGATCCGCTCGATGTACGGGCTCGAGAGCTTCGAGCTCGTCGAGCGTCGGCCCCGGACCCGCGACTACATCCTCCTCGTGCGGCAGCGCAACCCCGAGCGGCTGCGCCGGCTGCTCTCCCTCGCCGGCGGCGAGGTCGCGCCGACCGCGCCGTTCCGCCTGAGCTCGGAGAAGGTCGTCGCGTCGTTCCGGGGCGAGGAACGGGCGCTGCGACGGGTGCTGAAGCGGCTCGAGCGGGAGGAGTTCCCCTACCGGATCGTGCGGGCCTCCGGCCGACCGTACGTGCCGGACGAGGCGTCCCCCGTGCTGACCCCGCTCCAGGCGCGGCTCCTCGCGCGCGCCTGGGTGCTGGGGTACTACGCCGTGCCGCGGCGGATCACGCTGAGCCACCTCGCGCACCAGAGCGGCCGCAGCCCGCCCGGTCTCGGGAAGGTGCTGCGCCGGGCCGAAGGACGCCTCGTCGCCCGGTGGCTCCGGTCCGAGGGCGCCGCGGACGCGGCGACGGCGTCGGGCGCGCGGGAACCGTAAAGAGAGCGGCCCGCTCGCTCGGGGCGTGCCGCCGCGCCGTCGAACGGTCGTCGTGGAGCGCCTCGAGGAGTTTCCCTCGGTCCCGTTGCCGGCCCGGGCGACCCGGGGCTCGGCCGGCTTCGACCTCGCCGCCGCCGAGCCGGTCGAGCTCTCGCGCGGACGCGTCTGCCTCGTCCGCACCGGGCTCCGGATGCGCTCGCCGCCCGGCTCGTTCCTGGAGGTGCGTCCGAGGAGCGGGCTGAGCTCCCGCGGCGTCCTGATGGTCAACGCCCCGGGAACGATCGACCGCGACTACGCGGGCGAGGTACGGGTGCCGATGACGTTCCTGTTCGACGGGACGTATCGGATCGAGGCGGGCGACCGGATCGGGCAGGTGCGCGTGGTGCCCGACCGGCCGACGGAGTTCCGCCTCGGCCGCGTCCGGGCGGTCGCGTCGCGCTCCGGCGGCTTCGGCAGCACCGGCCGCTAGGTCGGCTCGGAGAGCGTCCGCTGCACCGTCTTCGGCCGGGGCGGGGCGAGGCCCCGACCCGCGGCGGCGTCCGCCTCGACCTCTTCGAGCATCGTGTGCATCCGGCGCTCGCGGGCCGAGGCGGCGCGGTTGAGGCCGACGTCGCGGGTCCCCTCCGCGACCAGCACGAGCACCCGGCCCGTGCGCGCCCGTCCGGTCCGTCCGCGTCGCTGGATCGTCCGGATCACGTCCGGGACCGGCTCGTAGAAGACGACGAGGTCCGTCGCGGGGATATCGAGTCCTTCCTCCGCGACCGACGTCGCGACGAGGCAGTTGACCCGGCCGGCGCGGAAGTCGTCGAGCAGGGTCACCTGCTCGCGCTGCGAGAGGCCGACGTCCGCGCCGTGGGTCGCCTGACCCACGAACCGTGCGGGGCGGACCGCCGGGTCCGCGCGGCGGGCGAGCTCCTCGACCAGGCGGTCGACCGTGTCGCGGTACTGGCTGAAGACGATCACCCGCGCGTCCGGCTTCCGGGCGAGCTCCTCCGCGACGATCCGGACGGCGGTCGCGACCTTCGGGTGCTCGATCGTGAGCGCGTCCAGGCGACGGCGGACCTCGACGACGTCGGGGTCGGTGAGGAACGAGCGCACCGCCGGGCTCGCGCGCTTGCCCGCCGCCGGCGTCTGCCGCGCGAGGAACTCGCGCAGCGAGTCGACGCCCTGGCTCTCGATCAGCTCGAGGGCGTGCGACGCCTTCATCGCGACCGCCTGCGCCGTGTTCGCCTTCCACAGGTTCGGGGGGACCGCCCCCGCCGCCTGGCCGCCCGCGATCGCACGATGGATGCGCGCGCCGACGTCGAGCAGCACGCGTCGGTTCGCGTCCGCCGCGTCCACGAGGCCGATCTCGCGCAGCGTCCCGACCGACCGGGCGAGGGTGGCGCGCAGCCGGATCGCGAGGTCCCGGACCTCGGGGGGCACGGGGACCTCGACCGTCTCGACGCCGATCCCGTGGATGTACGGGGCGACGTCCGGTGAGCGGTCGGTCCGGTACTCGAACCGCTCGATGCCGAGATGGTTCCAGACCTCGCGGATCCGCGCGCGGCTGCCGCCGGGGGAGGCGGTCATCGCGAGGACGCGGGCGTTCACCCCGTCCCGGTTCGCGGCCCCGATCGCCACGTATGGGTAGTCGCCGACCGCCCGGTGCGCCTCGTCGAAGACGAGCAGTGAGAACGTGGAGAGCGGGAACCCCTCCTCGCGGAGGTCGTTCGCGATCACCTGCGGCGTCGCGACCACGACCTGCGGCGGGCGCAGGAGGTCGGCGCGTCGCTCCGGTGGGATCGCTCCCGTCAGCACGAGCGGCTCGGGAGCGAACAGGGTCGTCGCGACGCTCCGCGCATGCTGCACGACGAGCGGTCGGGTCGGAGCGAGGAAGAGGATCGATTTCGTGGGCTCGCGCAGGAGGTGTTCCGCGATTACCCGCAGCGCGATCGCGGTCTTCCCTAGGCCCGTCGGCAGCACGACCAGGGTGTTGTGGGCGACGGCGGTGGCCGCGATCCGCTCCTGGTAGAGGCGGTCGTCGAGCGTGCCCGGTCGGATCCTCGGGTGCTCGACGGTCGGCATCGGGCGCGCTCTCGCCGGCGGGAGCGGGTGCGGCTTTATTACGGGGGGTCTACGCGGGCGAGATGCTGCCGCTCTGGCTCACGATCCTCCTCCTCGTCGCCGCCGCCGTCGTGCTCCTCTACCAGGGGACGGCGATCCTGCTCGCCTACCTGCTCGTCCGGCTCGGCCCGTCGCCGCCCGCCGCGACGCCGCCCGCGTACGGCCGCGTGAGCGTCGTCATCGCCGCGAGGAACGAGCAGGACGACCTCGGCCCGACGCTCGACGACCTCCTCGCGCAGGACTATCCGGACCTCGACATCGTGGTCGTGGACGGCGGGTCGACCGACCGGACCCGGGACGTGATCGCGGCCCGGGGCCCGCGCGTGCGCTGCCTCGCCGAACCCCCGCTTCCGGCGGGTTGGGTGGGCAAGAGCTGGGCCTGCTGGACCGGCGCGAACGCGACCGACGGCCCGTGGCTCCTCTTCGTGGACGCTGACGTGCGGACCGACCCGACCGCCGTGCGGACGGTGCTCGCCTGGGCGGTCGAGGAGCACGCGGACCTCGCGACGATCGGGATCCGGGTCGAGATGGTCGGGTTCTGGGAGCGGGTCGTGATGCCGATGTTCATCCAGCGCGTGCTGATGTTCTACCGGCCGCCCCGACTCGACCGGCCCGGCCGGAAGGTCGCGCT
>JASHWZ010000130.1 GCA_030043865.1 Thermoplasmata archaeon
GTGTCGATCCCCTGGCTGCGCGAGAAGAAGGGAGCGGACGTCGTCACGCTGACCGTCAACGTCGGCCAGCCGGGCGACCTCGAGCGCGTCCGCGAGAAGGCGGAGGCGTCCGGGGCGTCGAAGGCGTACCTCGTGGACGCGCGCGCGGAGTTCGCCGACGAGTTCATCGCACCCGCCCTGCGGGCGAACGCCCTCTACGAGGGGATCTACCCGCTCAGCACCGCGCTCGCGCGCCCGCTCATCGGCCGCCATCTGGTCGACGTCGCCCGCCGCGAGGGCGCTTCGTACGTCGCCCACGGCTGCACCGGGAAAGGCAACGACCAGGTCCGGTTCGACCTCGCGACGACGAGCCTCGCGCCGGACCTCGAGGTGATCGCGCCGGCCCGTGAGTGGAAGATGACCCGCGAAGAGGAGGTCGCCTACGCTCAGGCACACGGGATCCCGGTGGCCACCGGCCCGAAGAGCCCCTACAGCACGGACGAGAACCTGTGGGGCCGTTCCGTGGAGTGCGGCGTCCTCGAGGACCCGGCGGTCGAGCCACCCGAGGAGGTCTACGGCTGGACCCGCTCTCCCGAGGAGGCTCCGGACCGCCCGTCCCGCGTCCAGGTCGCGTTCGAGCGGGGCGTGCCGGTCTCGATCGACGGCCGTCGCGCGCCGCTCCACGAGCTGATCGCCCAGCTCAACCGGACGGCCGGCGACGCGGGCGTCGGGCGGATCGACCACCTCGAGTCCCGGGTCGTCGGGATCAAATCGCGCGAGGTCTACGAGTGCCCGGCGGCGGCGGTGCTGATCACCGCGCACCAGGCGCTCGAGGGCCTCACGCTGCCCCGCGACCTGCTCGACTTCAAGCGGACGGTCGAGCAGCGGTTCGCCCAGATGGTCTACGACGGGTTCTGGTTCTCGCCGCTACGGAACGCGCTCGACGCGTTCATCGCCTCGACGCAGGAGCGGGTCTCCGGCGAGGTGGCCCTCAAGCTCTACAAGGGGTCGGCGAAGGTCGTCGGACGCCGCTCGCCCTACTCGATCTACCAACACAGCCTCGCGACGTACTCGACCGGTGACCGGTTCCGGCCCGAGATGTCGGAGGGGTTCATCTACGTCTGGGGGCTCCCCGCCCGGACCTGGGCCGCGATCGGCGCCGCGCCGACCGTCGCCGCAGCACGGGCGGCGAAGTACCGTCCGTAGCGCGGAGTCCCTCGATGTCGTCGATGCCAGAGGCGCCGACCGCGCCGTCGTACGTTCGCACGCCCGCGGCCTCGTTCCTGAACTCCCTCGCGGTCGACCGGCCCCTCGCACGGTACGACCTCGCCGGGAGCATCGCGCACGTGGAGATGCTCGGAGCGACCGGGGTGATCGCCCCGGCGGACGCGGCGACGATCGTCCGGGGCCTTCGCGACGTCGCCCGGGAGGTCGCCGCCGGCACCTTCCCCTGGCGTGACGAGCTCGAAGACGTCCACACGAACGTCGAGGTCCGCCTGACCGAGCTCCTCGGGCCCGTGGGCGGCAAGGTCCACACGGCCCGGAGCCGCAACGACCAGGTCGCTCTCGACGAACGGCTCTACCTCCGCGCGACGATCCGGGACCTCGGCGAGGCGGTCGCGACGCTCGCGACGGCGCTCCTCGAGTGCGCCGACCGGGAGCGGGAGCTCGTCCTGCCGGGGTACACGCACCTTCAGCGGGCGCAGCCGATCACGGCCGCGCACTGGCGGCTCGCCCATTTCTGGCGGCTCGAGCGCGACCTCGACCGGCTCCTCGCGACCGCTCGACGGTCGGACGTCTCCCCGCTGGGAGCCGGCGCGCTCGCCGGCTCGACGCTGACGATCGACCCCGCTCGGACCGCCGAGCGACTCGGCTTCGCGCGGGCGTTCGACAACTCCTTGGACGCGGTCAGCGACCGGGACCCGTTCGCCGAGCTGCTGTTCGACCTCGCGTTGCTCGGGGTGCACCTCAGTGCCCTGGGCGAAGACCTCGTCGTGTTCGCGAGCACGGAGTTCGGCTTCGTCCGACGGACGGCCGCGCTCGGCGGGGGCAGCAGCCTGATGCCCCAGAAGCGCAACCCGGACGTCGCCGAGCTCGCCCGAGGGAAGGCGGGGCGCCAGGTCGGCGACCTCGTCGCGCTCCTGACGACGCTCAAGGGTCTGCCGCTCGCCTACGACCGCGACCTCCAGGAAGACAAGGCGCCGGTGCTCGACTCGGTCGCGACCGCGACCGAGACGCTCCGGGCGATGACCCGGCTCGTCCGGGAGCTCGAGTGGGACCCCGACCGCCTGCGCGCGGCCTCGGCCGATCCGGAGCTGTACGCGACGGACCGCGCGGAGGAGCTCGTCCGGCGCGGGGTGCCATTCCGCACCGCTCACACCGAAGTGAGCCGCTCGTCGTCCCCGACCGAGGGCCGGACGGCCCCCGACGCGGTCGACCCTGCCGCGGCCGTCGCCCGGCGCTCCGTCCACGGTGGCCCGGCCCCGTCCGCGGTCGCCGTCCAGTCGCAGGACGCCCACGCTCGGCTCGCGGCCCACCGCGCCTCCCTCTCCTCGCTCGGCCGGCAGGTCGAGCGCATCGAGGAGCTTCTGAACGAGGAACAGCGATGACACACTGCCCCGAATGCGATGCGAAGGTCGAGCGGAACGACAAGGTGCTGGGGGAGGTCTTCCCCTGCCCGGACTGCGGTACGGAGCTCGAGGTGTTCGGCACCTCACCGTTCGCGGTACAGCCGGCGCCGAAAGAGGCCGAGGACTGGGGTGAGTGACGGCCTCCGCCTCGGGGTCTTCTACACGATCGTTCGGCCCGAGGAGAAGTGGATCCTCGCGGCCGCGGAGTCGCGGGGCCTCGGGGTCGTCCGGATCGACGACGCCGAGGTGACGTTCGGCCTCGACCGGCCGGACGTCGAGGCCGACCTCGTACTCAACCGCTCGGTGAGCCATACCCGGGCGCTCTACGCGAGCCGGTGCTTCGCCCACTACGGAATCCCGACGGTCAACGCGCCCGACGTCATCGAGCTCGCGGGCGACAAGGTCCTCGCCTCGCTCCGGCTCGCCGAGCGGGGCGTCCCGACGCCGAAGACCGTCGTCGCGCTGTCGCCCGAGGCGGCCCTGAAGGCGCTCGACCGGGTCGGATACCCGGCGGTGCTGAAGCCCCCGGTCGGGTCGTGGGGCCGCCTGATGGCGAAGGTCTCCTCGCCCGAGGAGGCCGAGCAGATCGTCGAGCACAAGAGCGCGCTGTCGTCGCCCGTGCACTCCGTGTTCTACGTCCAGGAG
The DNA here is from genome assembly GCA_030043865.1 of Thermoplasmata archaeon. Taxonomy (GTDB): domain Archaea; phylum Thermoplasmatota; class Thermoplasmata; order Lutacidiplasmatales; family UBA184; genus Lutacidiplasma. Next base: position 3,255 of record JASHWZ010000130.1, read on the forward strand.
TACGTGCCGAAGCCCGAGCGCGACCTTCGCGTCTTCGTGGTCGGGCCCCAGGCGGTCGCGGGGATGTACCGTCGGTCCGCGGACTGGCGCACCAACGCCGCCCGGGGAGGGTCCACCGAGCCGCTGCCGTTGACGCCCGAGCTTCAGGAGCTCGCGCTCCGCGCGGCGGAGGCGATGGGCGGCGGGGTGCTGGCGGTCGACCTGATGGAGTCGCCGGGAGGGCTCGTCGTCCACGAAGTGAACCCCACCCCGGAGTTCAAGGCCCTCACCGCGGTGAGCGGCGCCGACATCGCCGGCGCAATCGTCGACTACGCGGTCGGGGTGGCGCGCCGATGAAGGCCGCGATCGTCGGCGGGTCTGGCTACGTCGGAGGCGAGCTCCTCCGTCTCCTCGTGCGTCATCCCGAGGTCGAGGTCGCCCAAGTGACGTCCGACTCGATGGCGGGAAAGCCGGTCGGGCGCGCCCACCCAAACCTGCGCAAGGCCACCGATCTAGCGTTCGTGCCGCACTCCGCGCTGCGGCCGGCGGACGTGACGTTCCTCGCCACCCCGCACGGCGAGTCGCTGGCGCGGGTGCCCGGCCTCCTCGACGAGGGTGGGATCGTGGTCGACCTCTCCGCCGATTTCCGGCTGCACGACACGGCGGCGTACCTGCAGTACTATCACCGGGAGCATCCCCGCCCCGACCTCCTCGCGAAGTCGGTCTACGGTCTACCCGAGCTCCATCGCGAGGCACTGCGGGCCGCGCAGCTGATCGCGGTGCCGGGGTGCATCGCGACCGCGTCGATCCTCGCGCTGCGTCCCCTCGTGGCCGCCCGGCTCCTCGACTCCCGTCCCATCGTCGTCGACGCGAAGACCGGTTCGTCCGCGAGCGGGCAGGAGCCCGGCCCCGCCGGCACGCACGCCGAGCGGTCGGGGGCGATGCGAGCCTACGCGGCCGCGGGCCACCGGCACACCGCGGAGATCGAGCAGGAGGTCGGCGTCCCGGTCGCGCTCTCGTGCCACGCGGTCGAGGCCGTCCGCGGCGTCCTCGCCACCGGGCACGCCTTCGTCCTGCGCTCGATGGACGACAAGGAGCTCTGGCGCACCTACCGGGCCGCGTACGGAGCCGAGCCGTTCGTGCGGATCGTGCACGAGACCGACGGGATCCACCGGGAGCCCGAGCCGAAGATCCTGTCGGGGACGAACTACTGCGAGGTCGGCTTCGCGAGCGATCCCCACGCCGGCCGGGTCGTCGCGCTCGCGGCCCTCGACAACCTGATGAAGGGGGCCGCGGGCAACGCGGTCCAGTGCCTCAACGTTCGCGCCGGGTTCCCCGAGACGACCGCCCTCGATTTCCTCGGCCTGCACCCGATCTAGCGGCGAGCGATGACGCTGGTGGTCAAGGTCGGCGGCGCGTCGGGCAACTCGCTCGGCCCGGTCCTCGACGACCTCGCCTCCCGTACGGACTACATCCTCGTGCACGGGGGGTCCGAGCGGGTCGACCGGCTCGGCGAAGCGCTCGGCCGACCCGCAGAGTACTTCACGAGCCCGAGCGGAGCGGTCTCCCGCCGCAGCGACCCCGCGCACCTCGAGGTCGTCGTGCTCGGACTCGCCGGTGCCGTTCAGACGGAGATCGTCGCGGCGCTGCTCGCGCGCGGCGTCCGGGCGATCGGCCTCTCGGGGGTCGACGCCGGCCTCGTCCTCGCCCGGCGCAAGGAGGGGGCGCGGGAGGTCGTCGACGGCAAGGTCCTACGCGTCCGGGACGATTGGTCCGGCACGGTCGAGCGGGTGGACGGCTCGCTCCTGCGTTCCCTGCTCGGGCTCGGCCTCGTGCCGGTGGTCGGACCGCCGGCCGTCACCGAGCGCGGGGAGGTCGTCAACGTCGACGCCGACCGGATCGCCGCGGCGGTCGCCGCGGCCGTCGGCGCCGAGGCGCTCGTACTGCTGACGAACGTCCCTGGACTCCTGCGAGCCAAGGACGACGCGAACTCGCTCGTGCGGGAGGTGCGCCGCGCGGAGCGGGACGCCGCCCTCGCGCGGGCCGAGGGCCGGATGCGCAAGAAGGTCGCCGCCGCGTTCACGGCGCTCGACGGCGGCGTCCCCCGGGTGGTGATCGCCACCTCCCAGGGCCCCGGACCGGTCGCGCGGGCGCTGGCGGGTGACGGGACGGTGTTCTCGTGACCGACCGACCGCTCGCCCCGATCCACGAGTTCGCTGCCTCTCCCCACCGGTCGCTCACGATCGTCCGGGGGCAGGGCGCCTCCCTGTGGGACGACCAGGGCCGTCGATTCGTCGACCTCGGCGCGACGCACGGGGCGGGGAGCCTCGGTGCCGCGAACCCCGACGTCGCCGCGGCCGTGGCGGCCCAGGCACAGCAGCTCGTCCACCTGGGTTCCGGTTACGCGAACCCGGTACGCTCCCAGTTCCTCGACCGGCTGCTCGCGCTGCTCCCTCCGAGCTTCGGTCGCGTCTTCCTCTCCAACTCCGGCACCGAAGCGGTCGAAGC
>JASHWZ010000131.1 GCA_030043865.1 Thermoplasmata archaeon
GCTCGGCGAGCCCTCTCTCCAGCACGGGGTGACGACCGTCCCGGATCAGCAGCAGAGAAGAGTCGTCGACGACCGGGCGGACGTAGCCGCGCGTCAGGGCGAGGTGGGCGAAGGTGGCGAGCGCATCGAGCTCTCCCACGGCCCGCGCGACGCGGAAGACCCCCGCCACGTGGCGGTCGACCTCGACAAGGAACTCCTCCCATCGGGCGCCCTCGGCCGCCCGGGCGACCTCCCGGGCCTCGCGAAGGCGTCGCTCGATCGCGTCGAGGGCTTCGGAGGTGAACCGCTCGGCCTGCGCGACGGTCTGCCGCCGGCGGAAGTGCGACGGCACCCGAGCGAGGTGCGGCTTCGTGACCTCGAAGTAGTAGCCGAACACCTGGTTGTAGCCGACCTTCAGGGTCTTGATCCCGCTCGCCTGCTGCTCGGCTCGCTCGAGCTCCGAGAGCTCGGCCAGCGCGGCGCGTTCCGCCTCCCGGGCCCGGTCCACCTCGGGCGCGTGGCCCGGTCGGAACAACCCGCCCTCCGCTTCGGTCGGCGGCAGCGTCTCGCTCAGTGCCTCGGCAAGTCGCTGGGCGAGTCCCGAGGGCGGTTCCAGGTCCGCCGACACCCGGGCGAGCGTCAGGTCGGTCGCACTCGGCGCCACCCACTCCCGGGCGGCGGCCACCGAGCGCAACCCGTCGCGCAGGCTGCCGAGCTCTGGGGGTCGAACGCGCCGGCTGGCGACCCGGGAGGCGATGCGCGCGAGGTCCGGCACCCGGCCGAGCCGGATTCGCAGCTCGTCCAACGCCGCCCCGCGATGCTCGAGGGCCCCGACCGCGTCCTGGCGCGCGGCGATCGCGCCGACGTCTGCGAGCGGGTTCGTGAGCCAGAAGGCCAGCGTCCGACGGCCGGGCGCCGTGACCGTTTCGTCCCAGCTGTCGAACAGCGTGGCCCCCCGGGGGTCGTCCGGATTCATCGCGCGCCGGATCTCGAGGTGGCGCAGCGTCTTCGCGTCCAGCACGAGCCGCCGGCCCTCCGCACCACGCTCGACGCGCAGGAGGTGCGGCAGCAGCCGGGGTTGCGCGACCTTGAGGTACGCCACGAGGCGACGATCGGCGTCGTCGACGGTCGGGTCGACCTCTCCCGCGGCAGCCCCCACCGCGGGGATCTCCCCCGGCGCCACCGGGGACGGGGCGGCCTCGACGCGCGCGGAGGGGAACTCGCGGCGGGCGCTCGAGAGCAGGCCCTCCGCCGCCGGTCGGTCGCCGCCGGTCGCCGTGAGGAGCTCCCGCGGCTGGAACGGGGCGACGGCGGACAATAGACCGTCCGCGCCCGGCCCGTCGCCGAGTCCGTGGAACCACTCCCCCGTGGTGATGTCTACGACCGAGTAGGCGCCCCTACCGCGCTCGCCGAGGACGAGGCACGCGAGGAAGCTGTGGTCCGGGCCGCCGAGGATTCGCTCCTCGACCACCGTGCCGGGGCTGACGACCCGCGTCACCTCCCGACGCACGAGCCCCTTCGCGAGCCGGGGGTCTTCGACTTGGTCGCAGACGGCGACCTTGAACCCCTTGCGCACGAGCCGGCCCAGGTACGTCTCGACCGCGTGGTGGGGCACGCCCGCCATCGGGGTCCGCTCCCCGCTCGCATCCGGTGCCCGAGCGGTCAGCACGATGTCAAGCTCGCGCGCGAGCAGTCGGGCGTCGTCGCCGAACGTCTCGTAGAAATCACCGACGCGGAAGAGGACCAGATGGCCGGGATACCGGGATTTGACGCCCTCGTACTGCTCGATCAGCGGCGTCGAACCGCTCGCAGACGCCATCGGAGGCCGTCGGAGCCCGGCTCGGGATATAATCCCGACTTCGGCCCGAGCGCTGAGGGGGAGATTTGAACTCCCGCGGCGAGACCGCCACCAGCTTTCAAGGCTGGCGCCTTACCGGGCTAGGCTACCTCAGCGCACCGGCCCCGAGCGGCCGCTCCGCGAATAAATCCTCGCTCGCCCCCGGGCCCGGGACGGAGGGAGGTGCAGGTGCCGGGAGATCCGCGGCGGACCGGTCCGGCCCGTCGATTCGAACCCGGGTGGTCAGCTTGGAGGGCTGACATCCTACCACTAGATTACACCTGCACGGCCGTCCGCGGGCGGACCGGTCGACCGTTCGTCCGGCTTAACCTTTTTTCGCCGGAGCGTGGCCCGCCGGAGCGCTCAGCTCGACCATCGCCACGCGCTCGAGCACCAACCCCTCCCACGCGGCCGTCGGGACCGTGCCCCGCTCGGCCGCGGTGATCCCGAGGCGCTCGAGCACGCTCTCGGTCGGACCACGGGGGTAGACGTCGTCGGCGGGCACGAGGTCGAACCGCGCGAGGAGCTCCGACGGTTCGAGCGGCTTCTCGGCGACCAGGACGAACTCGTCCGTCGCGTCCGTCACCCCGACCTTGGCGAGCGACCGCGGCAGTTGATCGTCGCCTGCGACGTACAGGGCGAGCTCCGCCCCTCGGTCGCGGAGCCGGGTTTCGCCCCGCCCCCGAGCGCGGCCCAGATGCGCCCACGCGGAGTAGAGGTGCCGCTCGCCCGCGATCGCGCGCGCATCGAACAGCGCGACCAGCGCGCCGGACTCCTGCGCGAGCGCGCGGAGCGTCCCCACAATCGCCGCCACCGTCGGTACGCCGACCGTACGCCGCCGGGCGCCGACCGCCCGAAGGGTGCGGTCCTCGGGGGCAGGTAGCGGCGGCATGGGGGACCTTCCTACTCCCGGAGGAATTCGAGGAATTCCTCGCGCGTGCGCGGCGCGAGGGTGTAGTTCTCCCGCTTCTCTCGGCCGATCGTCGACGTCGGAGTCGCGCCGTAGTCGTGCCCCGGGAGCACGACCAGCGCGTCGTCGAGCGCGAGGATCCGGCGGTGGAGGCTGTCGTACATCTCGGACGGGTCGCCGCCGGGCAGGTCGGTCCGCCCGCACTCGCCGACGAACAGCGTGTCGCCGGTCGCGACCTGGCCGTGGAAGAGGTAGAGAACGCTGTCCTTGGTGTGCCCCGGGGTATGGACGACCTCGAAGTGGAGGCGACCGGCCGCGAACGCGTCGCCGTCGTCCACCGAGACGTCCTGGTGGAGCGGCGCGACCCGGTGGGCCACGACCTTAGCTCCCGTCCGTTCGCGGACGTCCTGGTTGCCCGCCACGTGGTCCGCGTGGCTGTGGGTATTGAGGATGTACCGGACCCGCACCGACTTCGCGTCGATCGCGGCCAGGACGGGGTCGATGCCGAACGACGGGTCGATGACGACCCCGTCGCCGCCCTCCTCGTCCGCGACGAGGTACGTGAAGTTGAGGTACGGGCCGACGCGGTACTGGTCGAGCAGCACGCCGCCGCCGAGCGGGGGTGCGTATTTGACGGTGGAGGAGGCGAGCTCAGCCGGCCGACCCGTCCGGGCTCGCGCGCCGCCCGGTCACGGCGTCGAGGACGACCCGGCCGTCGGTCCCCTCGGCGTACCAGAACGGAACGTAGAGGAGCGACATCGGGCCGAGGCGCAGGTCGTCCGCGGAGGGCAGGATGCGCCGGGTCTCGATCACGAGGGCTCCCTGATGCTGCTCGGTGTGCTCCACGTCGACCGTGTGGTGCCGGCGGACCGCGTCCGTCGCGATCGCGACCGCCTGCGACTCGCCGATCTGCGGCGTGAGCTCCTGATGCGGTTCCGTGAGGTCGGGGACCAGCTCCCGGTCGCCGTCCTCCCAAACCTCGGCCCGCCGGGAGACCGCATTCACCGCGACGAGCCGGTGCAGGACCGTGCCCGGCGCGCCGTGCGGCGACGACGGACGGACCCGGTACGGCGCGACGTAGAACGGGACGAGCCGTAAGGTGTACCGAGGGCTCTCGACCGCGGCCAGGCTCTCCGCCTCGGAGCGCCCGATCCTCGGGCGGACGATGCGCGCGCCGTCGGGGAGCACCGCGAGCGGAGGGAAGAGCGCCGCGTCCTCGGCGAGCGGCGCCGGTCCGCCCGCGGGAGCGGTCGGGGACGGCAGCAGCAGTTCGGCGAGCGCCGCTCCGAGCGTGGAGGGGTCGAGCACCTCGATCCCCCGGTCCGCGGCCTGCTCCCGCGCCATCGCGCCCGGGTCGTCGTCGTAGACGATCGTCCGATGCACCGCGTCCGTGGGAAACCAACGGTCGACCTCCGCGGGAGAGCGGCTCGCGGACGCGATCGCCACCGCCCGGTGGTCCTTCGACCGCACCCCGATGATCGCCTCCGCTCGGGTGTCGATCCGATACCCGGCGGCTTCGAGCAGGCGTCCGAGGACGGAGGACGGCGGCGGGGGGCGACCCATCGCCGGTACCTCCGGCCCGGAGGATATCTTCGTTCCGTTCCTCCGGCAGCCCGCCGGCCGCCCGATTGATAATCCCGCTCGTGCTCCACGGTCGGAAGGCCGCGCATGCCCGACTTCTGGCTCGGCTGCTCCGGGTGGGCCTACGACGATTGGGTCGGGCCGTTCTACCCGGCCGGCACGCCCCCGGCCGAGTTCCTCGAACGGTACGCGCGCGTGTTCCGGACGGTGGAGGTGGATTCGAGCTTCTACCGCTCTCCGACCCCGTTCCTGGTGCGCCGGTGGGCCGAGCGGACCCCGGCCGGGTTCCGCTTCGCGCTGAAGGTGCCGCGGGACGTGACGCACGAATCGGACGAGGCGAACGGCGCGGCGGTGCTCGCCTCGTTCCTCGCGGGCCTCGCCCCGCTCCGGTCGGAGGGAAAGCTCGGACCGGTGGTGCTCCAATTTCCCGCGTCGTTCCGCGCGCCGACCGGCGTCCCGAAGCTCGAGCGCCTCCTCGCGGCGGTGCCGCGGGAGTACCTCCTCGCGGTCGAGCTCCGCCACGGTTCGTGGTGGACGCCCGGCACCGAGGCGCTGCTCGCCGACCGGCGGGCGGCGCTCGTCTGGTCGGTGGTTCCCGGCACCGAGCCGCCGGCCTGGGTGACCGGGGAGTTCGTCTACTGTCGTTTCGTCGGGGACCGCGCGCTCACCCGGTTCGACCGGATCCAGCGGGACCGACGTCCCGACCTCGAGCGGATGAAGGCTCGGTTCGCCGACGAGGCGCGGTCGGTCGGCGCGATCTACGGCTACTCGAACAACCACTTCATGGGGTTCGGACCGGCGACCGTCGGCGTCCTCGCCACGACGCTCGGGCTTCCCGCCCCGGACCTGTCGCGGGCCGCGCTCGCGCCGGGCCAACGCCGCCTCGCGGAACCGGCGCCGTCCGGCGTGTCCCAACGAGAGGAACGCTTTTAGTCCGAGCCCGGGTCCAATATCCTTCGGCGATGGGCGAGGCGGTCACGCTCCGGGTCGCCGAGGCGTTCCAGCAGGACATCGGGCTCGGCACGGCCCGGCTCGACGTCCAGACCCGGCAGCGCCTCAAGGTCGGGCTCGGCGATGTCGTCGAGATCCGGGGCCGCAAGGCGACGCCCGCGATCGTGAGCCGAGCGCAGCCCGACGACGAAGGAAAGGGCCTCGTCCGGATCGAGGCGGTCGTCCGGCGGAACGCGGGGGTCAGCATCGGCGACCGGATCCAGGTCCAACGGGTCGATTGCCCGAACGCCGACTCCGTGACGATCGCGCCGATCTACGCGGGGAGCGCCCGGATGGACTTGGGGCCCGGCCTCGAGAGCTTCGTCGCGAAGGCGCTCGCGCGCCGCCCGTTCGTCCGGGGGGACGTGTTCGTCATCCCCGGGGTGTTCCTCATGGGCGGCTCGCTGCCGTTCATGGTCGTCGCGACCCAGCCGAAGGGGATCGTGCAGGTCGCGCCGGCGACCCTGATCACGATCAAGGAGGAGACGGTCAGCGAGGCGGAGGTCGCCGCCCCGCGGGTCTCCTACGAGGACATCGGCGGCCTCAAGGAGAAGCTCGGCCGCGTCCGCGAGATGATCGAGCTGCCGCTCAAGCACCCCGAGCTGTTCGACCGGCTCGCGATCACCCCGCCGAAGGGGGTGCTGCTCTACGGGCCCCCGGGCACGGGAAAGACGCTGATCGCGAAGGCTGTCGCGAATGAAGCGGGCGCGCACTTCATCGGCATCCAGGGACCCGAGATCATCTCGAAGTACTACGGCGAGAGCGAGAAGGAGCTGCGGGAGAAGTTCGAGGAGGCGGAGAAGAACGCGCCGAGCGTGATCTTCATCGACGAGCTCGATTCGATCGCCCCGCGCCGCGACGAGGTCGTCGGCGAGGTCGAGCGTCGGGTCGTCGCCCAGCTGCTGACGCTGATGGACGGGCTCTCGGGCCGGGGGAACGTGATCGTGATCGCCGCCACCAACCGGGAGGAGGCGATCGACCCCGCGCTCCGCCGGCCCGGACGGTTCGACCGGGAGATCGAGATCGGCGTGCCGACGCAGGAAGGCCGGCTCGAGATCCTCCAGATCCACACCCGCGGGATGCCGATCGACGGGAGCGAGCGGGACCGGGAGCGGCTCCTCAAGGAGCTCGCCGCGCTGAGCCACGGGTTCGTAGGCGCCGACCTCTCGTCGCTCGGACGGGAGGCTGCGATGCGCGCCCTGCGCCGGTACCTCCCCGAGATCGACTTCGACCAGCCGATCCCGCTCTCGCTGCTCGAGCGGATGAAGGTCACCGAGAACGACTTCAAGGAGGCGCTGAAGCAGATCGAGCCGTCCAGCCTCCGGGACGTCGCCGTCGAGGTGCCGACGACCCACTGGGACGAGGTCGGCGGGGTCGAGCGGGTCCGGCGCGTGCTCGAGGAGTCCGTGGAATTGCCGTTCAAGAACCCGCAGGTCTACCGCCACATCGGCATCGAGCCGCCGCGCGGCATCCTCCTCTACGGGCCGCCCGGCGT
>JASHWZ010000132.1 GCA_030043865.1 Thermoplasmata archaeon
ACCGATCTACCGGGCGCGAGGGAGGTGGCGCTCGAGTTAGGAGGTTCCGTCGTTCCGCGGGGGGAGGCCGTCGCTCTGGCGGATACTTTAGCGCGCCTGATTGCCCGAGGTCGCATCCACCACGCCCTGGACCTTCAGGTCGCATCAACTCACTCTTGGCCCGCGATCGCGCATCGTTACCTGGACCTCTACGGGCGGGTCCTCGGGAACTGATCGCTGCGAGACGAGGCGGACCGTGAGCGCTAACCCCCACGGGACGAGCGTAGCACGGCACGAAAGGGGCGAGTCGGTACTGCCGTGAAGCAAAGGGATAAGTACTAACGGCCGGGATTTCTTCGGCGAGTGGACGTTCTCGTCCGTCTTCTACCGGGGGGAGTTCGATGTGCCTTCCAATCGCATACTACCCACCGACTTCTACGGACCCTCGGTTGACCCATACGAAGTCTGTTAAGGGATGCCGAGATTCCGGATTCGTCATGGGAGTTGGCGTGTGACCGACACCGTCCGCGCCGACTCCGGGGTCCTCCCGGCGCCGTCTGAGGTTTGGCCCAAGTCACTTCCGGCGACGGAGGTGGGACCGGGGGTCGCGAGGGCCCGACCGTCGAGGGCAGGGCCGCTCGCACCGAAAGTGGAAACGGCTCGAGCGCCCGAGCCACCGCCGGAGCTTTCCATTGTGCTGGCGTCGTACAACGAGCGGGAGAACCTCCCGGCGCTGATCGATTCCTTCGCGGGCCTGGGACTGCCTCCGTACGAGGTGATCGTGGTGGATGATGGCAGTACCGACGGTACGAGGGACTACCTTCGGTCCGCGCTGGCGTCGAACCCACGCATCCGCGCGGTGTTCAACGATTGCAAGCAAACCCTCACGGTCGCCCACCTTCACGGGATCGCGCTCGCGCGGGGAAAATTCGTCATCATCATGGACTCGGACCGGCAGCACCCGTCCGAGGGCGTCCCGCGGCTTCTTGCCCAGCTCCGGTCGGGCGCGGACATTGCGGTCGGCAGTCGATACGTCCCGGGCGGGTCCACGGGAGGGCGAGCGCCCCTTCGAGGGATCATCTCTCGGACGGCGGTCCTGTTCGCCCGTTGCTACATCCCGGAGGCTCGGCCGATCACCGACCCGATCTCTGGGTTTTTCGGGTTTCGCCGGGTCCTCTTCCGCCCCTACGACGACCGATACCGTGGCTATGAGACGCTGATGTTCGTCCTGGTGATGTCCCGGGGACGCTCGATTGTAGAGATCCCGTACGCGTTCCAACCGCGATACGCCGGCACGAGCCAGATCACTCAGAACCTCTCGTTCGTTCGAGTCTTCCTTTCGCAGCTGGTGTACACCACTCTCTTCCGACTCGACCTCCGTCGGATCGATCGAGCCTCTCGGTTCGCGGCGAGCCGGGCGGAGCGAACCCACGCCGAGAGCTCCTCTCCGTAGGGGTCGAGCGCGGTCCGCGATCGCAGGTGCACCCTCGGCCGTTTACGACGGCCCGCCGAGTCTGAGCGGCCCGTCAGTCGGCCGTTGTGGTGGGCGGAGGGGCGGTTTGCGTGACGGTTACTCCGTACAGGATCAGCGAACCCGTGTAGTACGACCCGATGGCCCGAAACTCCACCGCCGGTGCCCCCGCGTACACGCTGATGGGAATGGTCACATTCTCTTCGAGGTAGTTCGTCCCTTCGTAGGGGCCCGTGACCGCCTCGTGGCCGAACACGTAGCTACCGTAGTTCTGCGTCACGTCCAGTGTCACGTTGTCCAGCCCCGTCCAGCGCTCGAGCGCGATGTGAAACGTGACATCGTAGAATCCAGGCGAGAGGTAGGTGTACGGCCCGAACCAAGAGACCTGGTCGTGGAACTGGTCCGAGACGACGAGGCAAGAACGGGAGCAGCTCGGCGAGTTCCAAACCCCGTCCGTCGAACTGAACGAGGACGGGGCAAAGGTCTGCTCGTACGGTACGTAGTACTGGATCGTTCCCGTGAATCCGTGCTCCAGGACGATCATGCCGTTCGCCTCCCCGAGGATCCCGTAGTTTCCGCTACCGTACAGCTCCCCGAGGATCTGTTGCATGCTGGTGTTGAACGGGTACGCTCCCGAGGCGTTGAAAAAGCTGTAGAGCAGCGCGTTGGGGTTGCCGATCACGTACTCGGGGTCGATCGGCGTCCAGCCCCCGTTGGGGTTCGCCCAGCTGAGATTGTAGGAAACGACGTCGGCGGGACCCGCGACCAACGGCGACTGGTCGCCGGGAGGGAGCGGACGCGGGAGCAGCGTCGGCATGTTATCTTGGAGGATGACCGCGGTCGCCGAACGCGGGATGAGGCTCGCCAGTTGCTCAAAGTGGGCGTACAAGCTGGGGCTGTATCCGGTGACGGAGCCGAGCTCGAAATCGGCCGCCGTCTCGGCGTTCCACGGTCCGTACGGGGTCAGGAACGAAGCGGTGATAGCGACGGCAACGACCACGGCGATCACCGCCGCGTTCCCGGGTCGAGCCAGCCGGCGAGCAGTGGCGAGACGATAGTTATCCGGAGCGCTCTTGGCCGCTCCGGCCGGACTTGGAGCCGAGGACCGTCGAGCGCGAACGGCGGCGACGAGGAGCTGCGGCCACGAACGTTGTCGCTCCAGCTTCGAGATCGCGTCGATCGTCCCCAGTAGAAGGAATGGAAGTACCAAGCAGGTGTACCAACTCGTGACCAGCCCGGGGTAGATGTAGCCGTAGTAGTTCGCGAAGAGCATGAGCCCGAAGAATGGGAGACAGAACTGGATCCAGCGAGGGGAAAGGAGTGGGAGGAAGACGAGCGGCGCGAGCAAGAGCGCGATGCTCAGACCCTTGAGTGGCAAGTCAACGAACGGGTTCACACTGGTCGCGTGAGAGAGGATAGTGAGCCCATTGAGCGGGTAGAACAGTCGATTGGTCAGATAACCGCCGAGCACTACAGCGCCGGTAGAAGCCAGCAAGCCGATGGGGTACCACGTGGGCACCGGCCGCCCCGGATCGTTCAGCCGCCAACTTCGGATACGCTCGAGCGAACCCTGAATCCACCGACGGCCCCACGTGGACGTTCCCTCGGCGGGGAGATTCGATGACATCCGGAGGGCGAGGACGGTGGCCGCGATCGGGGCCAGCGTTTGAACGGCGAACCAGAGCGGATAGAACCCGAGCGGATACTGCAACGGTGCGATCCAGAACATCGCGAACAGGGAGGCGCGGTAGTTGCCGCGGAGGAAGAGCCATACTCCGAGCAGAAAGAGGGGAACGAGGAACGCCTCGTAGTGGGCATCATCCCAATTGATCCCCGTGAGCGGGAAGTAGAACAGGTAGGCCGCCGAAACGGCGAATGACTTCGGCCCCGAAAGGGAGTACCGGCGTGCGATCAGGTACGCAAAGATCGCTCCGGAGCCCAGTGCGACGGACTGGACCGAGACGATGAGCGGATATCCACCGAGCGCCAGCGGGGCAAGGTAGAGCCCACCTCCCTGGTTGAAGAACGCCAGAACAATATCGCGCGCCC
>JASHWZ010000133.1 GCA_030043865.1 Thermoplasmata archaeon
GGGGGGCGCCCCCCGCCGCGCCCGCCCCGGCGACCCCACCGACCCCCGCGCCGCGCGACGAGTGGGACGAGGAGCCGCCCGCGGGCGGGTGAGCGCGACGCGGGACCGAGAACCCCTTCCCGCTAGGCGACCGGCGTAGCGAAGGTCGGAAGGTAGTCCGGAGAGAACCGGCCCACGATCGGGATCGCGTGCCCGCACCGGCGGCATCGATGCTGCGCGTCGAGGTTCCACGCCTGGATCGTGAAGCCGTACCGCTCCACCGCGACCGCCCCGCAGGCCGGGCAGTACGTGTGCTCGAGCGGGTGCCCCCAGACGTTCCCGAGGTAGGCGTACTCGAGCCCCTCCTCCTTCAGCACCCGGTGGAGCCGCTCGAGCGTGGCGATCGGCGTGACCGGGAGGTCCATCATCTTGTAGTCGGGGTGCCAGCGGAGCAGGTGGAACGGGGTCGCGGGCCCGAGCTCGTCCACGACGTACCGGGCCAGCTTGCGCGTCGCCTCGTCCGACTCGCCGACCTCAGGGACGATCAGGTCGGTCACCTCGACGTGGACGCCGCGCTCCTTCAGGTCCCGCATCGTGGAGAGGATCGGCTCCGGCCCCTTCGCCGTGATGTACTTGCGCATGAACCCCGGTTCGCCGCTCCCCTTGAAGTCGACGCTCACCGCGTCGAGGTTCGGGCCGAGCACCTCGACCGCCTCGGGGGTCATGTAGCCGTTCGTCACGAAGTTCGTGAAAAGGCCGGCCCGGTGGGCCTCTCGGGCGACGTCGAGCGCGTACTCGAGGAACACCGTCGGCTCGTTGTACGTGAACGTGATGCCGTCGCATCCGTACCTTCGGGCCCCCGCGACCGCGGCGGACGGCGGCAGTGGGCGACCCGAGATCTCGTGTTCTTGCGAGATCTCCGCGTTCTGGCAGTAGAGGCACCGCCAGTTGCAGCCGACCGTCCCGATCGAGTAGACGCGCGCGCCGGGGTGGAAGTGCGAGAGCGGCTTCTTCTCGACCGGGTCGACCTGGACCGCGGCCGCCCGGCCGTAGGAGAGCAGGACGAGTCGACCGCCCTCGTTCTTCCGGACGAAGCAGAACCCGTGCGAACCGGCCGGGATCGTGCAGTAGCGCGCGCAGGCGGTGCAGCGCACCTTCGCTCCGTCGAGCGGTTCGAACAGGGTCGCGGGATGACTCACGGCGGCGGACATGACGGTCCGCTCGTACCAGGGCGTCGCCCGCCGATGAAGTCTCCCCCCGGCCCTCGAAGCCGAGCCGAAGGTTCATCTTCCCTCGGGCGTGCCCTCCTCCGATGACGGAACGGGGCCCGCCGATCCCTGCGGACGCCGCCGCCGACGCGGTCGAGCGTCGGGTCTCCGAGCGGCTCGCCCCGGCCCCCGAGTTCCTCGCCCGGGTCGCGGAGGTCCGCGCCGAGCTCGTCACCCGCGTCGAAGCGGAGGCGCGGGCCCGGTCGAGTCCGCTCGTCCGGGCGCTGGTCGCGGGGAGCGCGGCGCGCGGGACGTTCCTCGCCGACCGGCTGGACGTCGACCTGTTCCTCCTGTTCCCTCCCGACCTCCCGCGCGACCGCCTGCGCGAGGAGGGGCTCGCGCTCGGGCGGGCGGTGCTCTCCTCGCCCGAGACCCGGTACGCGGAGCACCCGTACTTGCGCGGAGAGTTCGGAGGGTTCCGCGTCGACGCGGTGCCGGGATTCGCCGTCAGCGACCCGTCCCGGCCGCTCTCGCCGGTCGACCGCACGCCGTTCCACCAGGAGTACCTCGCGACGCGGGAGACGCCCGATCTCGTCGCGCAGGTGCGGCTCGCCAAGCAGTTCTTCCGGGCGCTCGGAGTCTACGGCTCAGAGGCGAGGACGGAGGGGTTCTCGGGGTACCTGACGGAGCTCCTCGTCCTGCGGTTCGGCTCGTTGCGCGGGCTCCTCGCCGCCGCGCGGAGCTGGCGGCTCCCCGTCCGGCTCGTGGAGCCGGGGCGGGAGCCCCCGCGGCTGCCCGCCGACGTCGCCCTGATCCTCGCGGACCCGGTCGACCCCCATCGGAACGTCGCGAGCGCGCTCTCGCGCCGCAACCTCGCGCTCGTGATCCTCGCGGCCTCCGCCTACCTCGGGAACCCCGCGGAGCGCTGGTTCGAGCCCCGGCCCCGACCCCCGTTCCCGCGCGCGCGTGCCCTGGCCCGCCTCGAGGAGCGGGCGAGCCACGTCGCGGTCGTCGCGCTCCCCCGGCCCGACCTCGTGGACGATACGCTGTTCCCGCAGGTCCGGAAGGCCGAGCGGGCGGTCGCCGAGGAGGTCGCGCGGGCCGACTTCGAGGTGTTGGGGTCGGCGAGCGCGGTCGCGTCCGACCGGGTGCTAGTGCTCGTCGAGGTCGCGCACGCGCGCCGCTCGGCGGTCCGTTCGCAGGACGGTCCGCCGCCGGGGCTCGACCGCGTCGGACACTTCCTCGGCAAGTGGACCGGGCCGGACGCTCCGGTCCTCCAGGGGCCGTACGTCCGCCCGGACGGGAACCTCGCGGTCGAGACCCGTCGGACCGACCGCGAGCTCGAAGCGGTCGTCCGGTCGATCCTGCCGCGCCTCGCGCTCGGGAAGGACCTCACGCCGCCCGACCTCGCCCGGGTCGAGGTCCATGCGCTCGCCGGGGCGCCGGAGTCCCCGGCGCTCGAGGAGGCGCTCGGCGAGCTGCTCGGAAAGCGTCTGCCCTGGCTCGACGGGCCCTAGTGCCCGAGCGGCACCAGGTCGAGCAAGAGGAACCAGAGCGCGAGCCAGCCGAAGAACTCCAGCACGAGCAGTCCGGCCCAGTCGCCTTTCGTGTAGAGTTCGGAATGCGTGCGGACCCGCTGAAGGACGAAGGGGCTGGCCGCGACGATTAGGATCCCGATGCCGAGGGGCACCCAGACCGTGAGGCCGGTGAGGGAGATCGCCCAGGAGAGCAGCCCGACGCCGAGGGTGAGGATCCCGACAACGAGGAGACCGCCGCCGAGCTCGTACTCCTTCGTCACGAAGGCCTGCTCGTCGAACGCCGGGAACTCGAACGCCGCCTCCTCCTCTTCCTCGAGCTTGCGGCGCGCCTTCTTCGCCATGCTCACTCCCCCCGGGAGCGCCGCGCGCCTCGGTACAGTTCCTCGGCATGGTAGGAGCTCCGGACGAGGGGCCCCGCTTCGACGCCCGAGAACCCCAGGCCTCGGGCGACGTCCTTCCAGCGGTCGAACTCCTCCGGGGGAACGTACCGCGCCACCGGCACGTGCGACGCGCTCGGCCGAAGATACTGCCCGAGCGTGAGAAGGTCGACCCCGACCGACCGGAGGTCCGCGAGCGCACCGCGGAGCTCCTCGTCCGGCTCCCCGAGCCCGAGCATGATCGAGCTCTTCGTCACGAGCCCGGGGCCTCCGGCCGCCCGCATCCGGGCGAGCACCGAGAGCGACCGGTCGTAGCTGGCCCGCCGGTCCCGCACGCGGGGCGACACCGACCGTACGGTCTCGAGGTTGTGCGCGAGGACGTCCGGCGGGTCGCAGAGGAGTGTGGCAATCGACTCCGGCCGAGCGCCGAGATCGCCGACCAGCAGTTCGACGAGCGTCGACGGTGCGGCCGCCCGTATCGCGGAGACCGTGGCGGCGAGAACGCTCGCCCCCCCATCGACGAGGTCGTCGCGGCAGACCTGGGTGAGCACGACGTACCGAAGGCCCCACGCACGAACCGCTTCCGCGACCCGCTCGGGCTCGCTGGCGTCCACGGCCCCGTGGGGCCAGTGGGTGGTGACCGCGCAGAAGCCGCAGCGACGGGTGCAGTCGGTCCCGAGGAGCATCAGGGTCGCGGTCCCGGCCGACCAGCATTCAGGCAGGTTCGGACAGCGCGCCTCCCGGCAGACCGTGCCCAGTCGGAGCCGACCGAGCAGGTCCCGGACCTCGGGGTACTGGGCCCCGTGGGGGGGTCGGGTCCGGATCCATTCCGGTAGCCGCCCCGCTGACGGTAGGGGCTCGACCTGAACGACGCCGGCCGTCACGAAAATCCGACCCGGTCGCTCGTCTTAGGGTTTGCGAGCGCGCGCGCCGCCCGTTCGTTCCTCGAGCAGCGTCGTGAGGAGACTCGCCGGCAGCTCGTCCATGCCGACCTGGCTCGACTCTCCCGACGCCCCGGTCTCGAGCGACACGAGCCCGTCGCGCTCGAGCTCCTTCAGGGTCCGCCAGAACGTCGTGCGGCTCATCGGGGGGGCCCCGAGCTCCTCGACCAGCGCGGCGTGCGTGGCCCGCAGCTTCTGGCTCGGCACCGCGGCGCCCCGTCGCTTCAGCGAGCGGGAGATCGCGAGCAGCACCCCGAGCTGGTTGACGGAGAGGGCCTCGAGGTGCGACTCGCTCACCGTGGGTAAGAGCGACCCCTTCGCCCGGCGCACGTGCTCCGCGACGATCGTGTCCGTCCCCGCCTCCTCCGCCACGTGCGCCGCGCCGTCCAGGATCTCGAGCGCGAACCGGGCGTCGCCGTTCGGCGCAGCGACCCGGGCGATCTGGTCGAGCACCTCCCGGTCGAAGCTGCCCGGGCGGAGCGCGAGCCGCGCCCGTTCCTCGAGGATGTCGACGAGCGCGGCCCGGTCGTACGGCGCGAGCGCGATCCGATGCGTCACGCCGAAGCTCGAGCGGCTCGGAGCGTCCAGGTACGGGAAAAGGTCCTCGGCGGCGACCAGGACGAGGGAGATCGATCCGAGCTCGACCTCGCGCGATCGGGAGAGAAGGTAGACGAGCTTCGTCTCTCCTTTCACGAGCGCGGCCGCCTCGTCGAGCAGGATCACGAGGTGCTGGGGGCTGCGTCGGATCCCCTGCTCGAAGACGTCCAGCATCTCGGAGAGGCTGTAGCCGCGGTCCGGGAGGGAGACCTTCACGAGCCGTAGAAGGTCGAGCATCACGGTCCGGTCGCTCGCCCGCCGCCAGCAGTTGACGTAGGCGACGCGCAGGGGCAGGTCATGGAGACGACCGACCCGCTCGAGGTCCGCGCCGAGCCGGCGGACCAGCGCGGTCTTGCCGCTCCCCACACCGCCGGTGACGAGGCAGTGGAACGGGAGGCCCTTACTGAGGCCCTCGCGGAACCGCTTGGTGAGCAGCGCGAGTTCGGTCTCCCGGTGGACGAGCCGCGGCGGGAGGAACGACGGGTCGAGGGTCTCTTCCTTCAGGAGGATCCGTGCGGGGGCGCTCATCGAGGGTTCGGGGCACGGGACCCGGCAATATCACGTTCGCCGTCGCCGGCCGCCCGAGCGCGGGCGACCGCCGGACCTGGGCGGCCGACCGTCGAGCCGAGCGAGGACCGCGGCGAGAACGGCGGGACGGGGACCCGTCGCGTCGACGACGACCCACCGAGGGCCCCGGGCGAGCCGTCGGTACGCCCGGTCCACGCGTCGAAGGACGACGCGTCGCTCGAGCGGCGCTCGCGAGGGCGAGCGCGAACCGAGCCGCCCGAGCGCGGTCGCCGGGTCGATCGCGAGGAGAACGACCCGGTCGGGGGTCGAGGTCGCGCCGCGCTGGAGCCGGGCGAGTCGGCGGGCGAGCGCGGGCCGGAGAGCGCTCCCCTGGTAGGCGAGCGTCGAGTAGAACGACCGGTCGGAGAGCACCACGTCGTGCGACCGAAGGTCTCGGAGGAGTTCGCGGTGGGCGAGCGCCCGGTCGAGGGTGAAGTAGACTCCGCCGGTCCACGGGTCCCGTACGCTCGCGGCCTGGGCGAGCGCACCCAGGGCCGGGTCGTGCGGTTCCCGGCGCACCGCCACGGACCATCCTCGCCGTCGGAGCGACGCGGCCAGCGCGCGCGTTAGCGTGGACTTTCCCGACCCGTCGATCCCCTCGACCGCGATGTACCGCGGAAGACGTCGGAGGGGCGGGCTCATGACGCGCGGCCCTCCCCGGGCGCGAGCGTCAGGCCATACACCCTCTCCACCGACCGGACGAACGGTATCGCGAGGCGCTCGGCGGCGTCGGAGCCCTCGGCCGCGATCGCTTCCGCCCGCCGAGGGACGGTCGCGAGGTCCAGGACGGCGCCCGGTCGGCGAGGGTCGTCGAGGAAGTCGGTCTCGAGGAACCAGGGCTCGGGGTCGTGCTCCACCTGGCGGACCAGCTCTCGCTGGGCGAGATACGACGGAGCAACCCCGTCGGTACCGGACGACGCGACCCGGGCGCGGGTGAAGTGTTTCACCACCCGGTCCGCCGGAATACCGGCCTCCCGGGCGCGCGTGGCGAGCTCACGAAACCCCTCCGCATCGAGGTCCGCGGAGTGGACGACCACCGGGCAGTCCGCGTCGCGAGCGACCCGAAGGGCGTGCCGGAACGCCTCCTCGATCAGGGAGGCGACGTCCGCGGGCACCGGAAAGTGCGCGCGCCCGACCTCCCCGAGAGCGACCGCCCGGTGCTCCCGGACCCAACGACCGGCCAGGTCGAGCGCGGCCCGGTGTGCCTCGAGCGCCGCGGCCGGGCCGATCGCCGCCGTGGCCGAGACCAGGTCGATCGGGTACGGCGCGAGCACGACGAACACCCGGACGCCGGTCTCCTCACGGACGCGCGCCGCGAGCCGCTCGGTCGTCTCGAACTGGGCCCGATACTCCTCGAGGGTGCGCGGAGGCTCGGGCGTGTAGCTCTGCGTCGCCAGGAACAGGTGTGTCCCGCCCGCGCGGGCGAAGCGACGCGCCGCCGCCACGCCTTCGCCGGACGGGGAGAGATGGCAGTGGTGGTCGACGACCGGGAGGCCGCGCGGCAGGGGCACGCGGAGCTCCCCGCCCCGGATCAGCGCAGGAGACCCGCGCCCTGGAGCTCCTTCGTGATCTTCTTGACGGCGACCTCGACGTCCGACGGCTTGCGCGCGCCGGTGCAGACGAGCTTGCCGCTGCCGAACAGGAGCACGACGACCTTCGGGTCGTCGATACGGCAGACGAGCCCGGGGAACTGCTCGGGCTCGTACTCGACTCGGTCGAGCCCGAGCGTGACCGCGATCGCGTTCAGATTGATCTCGCTCTCGAGGTCCGAGCTCGCGACGATGTTCTGGACCTCGATCCGCGGCTTCATGTTGATCTTCTGGCCGCCCTTCTTGATCTGGGCCGCCACGGTGTGGATCGACTCCTCCACCTCGTGCATGCTCTTCGCGCCCGTGCAGACGACCTTGCCGGATCGGAACAGGAGGATCGCCGTCTTCGGCTGCTTGAGACGGTAGATCAACCCGGGGAACTGCTCGGGTTCGTACTCGGCGCCGTCGAGACCGAGCGCGATCGACTGGAGGTCGAGTTCGTCCCCGAGGGAGGTCGATGCGACAACGTTCTCGATACGTATCTTGACCAAAGGAATCCCTCGCGCGGGACTATTTAAAGTGGTATTTAAATGATGCGCCGAGGATTTTCGCCGAGCCGGGCCGTCGAGCCTCCGGAATCGTCGAGCGGGGCGTCGCGGCTCGAACGCGCGTCGGACGAACTCGCGCTAGCCCTGCCGACGGCTCGCGTCGGCGTCGCTGCCCCGACCGCGGGACGGGTCCGGAGCGAACGCGGGGCCGATCCGTTCGTCTTCCGCGGGCAGGCCGAAGAACTCGCGGATCACCCGGCGCGTGAACCCCCACAGGATGTGCCCGTCGTAGACCGTCGCCGGGACCTCCATCAGCCCGAGGCCGGTCTCGCGGTGGACCCGCCGGGTCGTGCCGAGCGCCGACCGCGGTAGCCAGAAGACGTGGGCCACTTCGTCCGCGCTCAGGACGGTGGGCGGATTCTTCCCTTCGCCAAGGCGCGCGGCGAACACCGCGACCCGGATCCCGAACCGGACCGCGTGCTCCGTGCTCACGTACTTCGGGGGACCCTGGAGATCGGACGGCGTCACGCCGACCTCTTCTTCGAGCTCGCGCAGCGCCGTCACTCGGAGCGAACCGTCCGATTCCTCTACGCGGCCCCCGGGGAACGCCACCTGCCCCGACGCGGGGTCCGTCGGGCGCTCCGTGCGCTCGATGAGGAGCGTCTCGACCTCGGACTCTCCGTCCCGCAGCACGATCGTCACGGCTGCCCCGGCGGTCCCGACCGGCGGGGCGTCCTCCGGAAAGCGGCCCAGCAGCGCGGCCAGCGTCGCCGGAGCCGCGCCGACCGGGGCGACCGGGCCGGACGCCACGGCTACGCCTGCCAGTCGTACGCGACTTTCTCGCGCACCGCCGTCCGGTCGGACGGATGCTCCGAGCGAGGGTCGAGCTGCTTCTCCAAGAGCGCCAGCCGGAGCCGCAGGTCGCGCAGGTCCTTCTCGAGCTGTTCGAGCCGCGCCGCCATGTCGGCGGGGTCGTCGGTCGCCATCGTTCCGGAATCGCCGGGGAGCTTGATAAGCCCGTCCCCGCGAGGGAGCGGGGCTAGGTGGCCGCGTTCGCCGAGCCGGCGCGCGCGGCCTCGGCGGCGCGGACGAACCCGGCGATCGCTTCGACGGTCTCCTTCGGTCGCTCGAGCGGCACCATGTGCCCGGTCTCGGGAAGGATGCGGATCTGCGCGCCCGGGATCGACTGGCGCAGGATCCGTCCGTGCGAAGCGTCGACCACCTGGTCGTCCATCGCCTGGACGATCAACGTCGGGATCGTGAGCGTCGGCACCCGGGCCTTCTCGTCGAACTTCGCCATCGCCTCGCTCCATCGGGTGGCGGGCCCGAGGTCCTGGCGCCGGACGGCCGCGCGCACCTGGTCGGCGAAGTCGAGGTGCGCTTCGATCCAGTCGGGGTAGTACAGGTCCTTCAGGATGCGGAGACCGAACGCGTCCGGCCCGTCCCGTTGATAGGTCTCCGTCCACCGTTGGGCCACCGACCGGGTGTGCGAGTCGGTGTAGGCGGAGCCCGAGATCATCACGAGCCCGCGCACTCGCTCCGGACGGTCCAGGGCTAGCCGGAGCGCGAGGAGGGCGCCCCCCGAGTGCCCGACCACGTACGCCCGATCGACGCCCTTGCGGTCGAGCAACGCGAGGAGGTCTCCCTCGTGCGCATCGAAGTCGTACGCGCCGTCCGCCGGCACGGGGCTCCTCCCGTGCCCGCGGAGGTCCGGGGCGATCACCCGGAATTCCTCGGCGAGCGCGGGGAAGACGTCGCGCCAGACCGTGTGGCTCAAGCCGACGCCGTGCAGGAGGAGGACGACCGGTCCCTGCCCTTCGTCTCGGCTGTAGAGCGACAGGACCGGCGAGGCTCCGTCGTTCATGGCGCATCGACCCGCGGGCCGTATTTACCTCCGTCTGGCCCCGGACCGCGCGGACGCGAGAGGTAAATACCGGGCTCGAGGTAAACCCGTTCCGATGGCGCGCGGCGTGATGCTGATGAGCGGGGGCATCGACTCGCCGGTCGCGGTCCACTTCATGCTCCGGCAGGGACACGAGATCGTCGCCGTCCACATGGACAACCGGCCGTTCACCGACGACTCGCCGCTCGAGAAGGTCGTCGACCATCTCGCGCTCCTCCGCCAGCGCTACGGTCAGCCGATCCCGCTCTACGTCGTGCCGCACGGCTCGACCCAGACCACGCTGATGCGGACCACCGACCGGCACGTCGGCTGCATCCTCTGCCGCCGGTTCATGTGGCGGTCCGCGGAGCGGATCGCCGAGCGGGAGGGGGCTACGTTCCTCGTCACCGGCGAAGCGCTCGGCCAGGTCGCGTCCCAGACCCTCTCGAACATGCACAGCGCGACCGCATCCGTCCGACTCCCGATCGTCCGCCCGCTGATCGGCTTCGACAAGCAGGAGATCGAGGCGGTCGCGAAGGAGATCGGGACCTACGGGATCTCCACGCGGCCGGGCGTCTGCTGTCAGGCGGTGCCCGACAAGCCCGCGACCCGCTCGAACCTCGTGCAGATCCTCCGGGAGGAGGAGCTGCTCGACGTCGACCAGATCATCGACGACTGCGTTCGGAAGTCCGTGATCCTGTAGCGCGGACTTCGCCGGAACGTAGCACGACCGCCAGAATCGGGAAGAAAGGGTTCGACCGGGCGCGCCCCGGCCCTGCTCAGAGGTACTGCTTGTCGGTGTAGCAGTAGTAGCGGCCGTACTGGGGGACGTAGGTCCCCGGCTGGCCGCAGGTGGGGCAGAACGGGACCGCGGGCGCGGCCGCCTGCATGGGGGCCGGTGCGGGGGCCGGAGCGGGCGCGGGGGCCGCCTGGGGCGGTGGCGCGCCGTACGCGGGGGGAGCCTGCGGGTACGCGGGCGGCTGTCCGCCGCCGGCCATGCCCCGCTGCGAGTTGATCAGCGGGTCGAACTTCAGGTAGGCGATCAGGAAGATGACGCCGAGGATGATCCCGAAGATGAACCCGAGGATCATCCAGAGCAACGTCTGGGACTTCGCCGCCTCGTACTGGTGCGCGTTGACCTTCGCCTCGATCGACTTCGTCTGCGTCCAGACGAGGAAGAGGAAGACGCCGGCCACGACGAAGTACACCGCACCGATCAACGCGCCCGTCTCGGCGGCGCCACAGTAGGGGTCGATCCCGGTGTACGTGCTGCAGATGCTGGCGAGGTACGCGATGTCCGCGACGTAGATGATCCCGCCGATGAGCAGGATGATGCCGAAGATCAGCGCGAGCAGCCGCGCGATGTGAAGCATCGATTTGATGGTGTTCGCTTCGGGCGGTTCCTGGTAGTACGGTTGAGTCACGTTCGCCACCCTTGGTTGGTTGGCCGCGGACGGGCCACCCCGGTACATAAATTTACCTAAATTCGCCCGCGCGAGAACGGGGACGGTCGCCGGAAGGAGGCCCGTCGCCGAGGTACCCGAAACCTTCTGGTGGACCCGGATTTTGCGGACCCGGGCCCGAATGTACCGAAAACTCCGGCTCTGCTCGAACAACGGAGGCTACGAGGCGATTCCCGACCCTCCGCTCCGTCTGGACCTGCGGTCCGCGCGGGCCGCGCTGGAGCGGGAGGGGGTCGCCGTGGTCGACGCGCGCGTCATGCTGATCGCCGCCACCGACCCCGAGGTGACGATCAGCCAGTCCGGGCGCCTCCTGTTCAAGACGCGGGACCCTGCGGCCGCCGAACGAGCGTTCGGACAACTCCAGCGCTGGCTCGACCTACCGGGGCGCGAGCCGGACGAGCGGGTCCCGCGGCGGGGCGGCATAGCCTAAAGTTCGGCGCCGTTCTGGATTGCTCCGGAGCGAGCGATGCGCGAAACGTGGGTCGTCGGCGCCGCTTCGAACCGGTTCGGCAAGATGCAGGAGACCGGCCGGGAGGCGGCGACTCGGGTCGCGCTCGAAGCGGTGCGCCAGTCGGGCCTCGCGGCGAAGGACATCGGCTACACGTTCGTTTCGAACTGCTTCGGGCTGACCGAGAAGCAGGGCCATGTCGGCCCGCTGATCAACGGGGGTCTCGGTATCCCTGAGGTCCCGTCGTGCACGATCGAATCGGCCTGTTCCTCGTCGAGCGCCGCGTCCGTGAAGCCCCCCGCGACGTGGACGAACGCCTCGTGGAGCGCGGCGCTCGACGAGGAGCAGGCCGACTCGATCGTGCACGACGGGACCTCAGGGATCCCGAGACCCCCGTTGATCAGCGGGCCG
>JASHWZ010000002.1 GCA_030043865.1 Thermoplasmata archaeon
TATAGACGAACTCGGCCATAGCGTCCCCCGCGGGTCAAGCGACCCATCGGAGGAAAAAAGCGAATGAACGTCTTCGGACAGAGAGAGCGAAGCTGGAGAAAGGCGCGGAAGCGCGCGGTGTCGCCGATCATCGCGACGATTTTGCTCGTCGCGATCACGGTCGTGCTGGCCGCCGTGCTGTACGTGCTGATCTCCGGTCTGACGCACGGAACGAGCAACGCGCCCCTCGGAACGAACTTCTCGTGGGCGAGTCCGATCAATGCGACTGGGGTCAAGACGAGCGGATGCGCGGGCACGACGAACTACTGCTACACCATCGAGATCGCCGGATCGAGCGTGACGACGTCGAACATCGTTCTCTCGCTTCGTAACTCCGTCGGATCGACTGTGGCGTGGCCCACGGGCATCTATACCGGTACGGCTATGACCGCCGGAGCGACCATCGAGCTCTTCAGCCCGACGGTCTCGACCGACGTCGCGTCGTACAACATCGCCACCTCGGGCTGGACCCTTGTGACCACCTACTCGGGAGCAATCAGCGGCGGCTACAGTATCGTCATCTATTTCGGAACCGCTGCGGGAATTGGTCTCCTGGGCAACGAGCTCGTCGCGATCGGAGCCAGCGGCTACTCGGGCAGCGTCCCGTCGACGGCCTTCTCGTAGGGCGCCACGAGTGCGCGGAGTGCGAACCCCTTCCTTCCCTATTCTTGCAGGTCACAACGCGTAGTGTCCGAGCCGGTCTCAACTCGTCCTCGCGGCTGAGACCAAGATGGGCGTTAGGGGCCCCCACCTCTCGGCGGCGGCCCGCGCTTCGGGCAATGTTCAAATAAGCGGGCCCCACCTGTTTACGGTGCTCTCGACCGATAGGACCGCGTCCCGGAAAGTCAGGGAGAAATCGAACCAAACCATGCCTCTTCGTCGCAGCAATCGTCGGTTCCGCGGATGGCGCGGGTCGTCTCGAGCTCGCGGGGTTTCCGACGTCGTCGCGACGATCCTTCTTCTCGCCCTCACCGTTGTCTTGTTCTCCGCAATTTTCGCCTTTGTCACCTCCTTCCCCTCTCCTCCAGCGCAAAACTCCAACCAGTTTCAGGCATCGATTGTCCAAGCCGCGAACGGCACCGGGACGAAATGCGGTGGGCTGACGTCCACCAGCCCTTGCACCATGGCCCTGTCGTTCAACATCCTACACTTGGCCGGTCCTGCCATCGGAGGGAACGCCCTGATTTACCTCAAGTCGTCTGTGCACCCGCTTGGCTACGAGTTCTCGAGTCCATACACTCTGACCAGTGGTGGAATCACGAGCGGCCTATGGAGCCTGGGGCAGACCTGGTCGCTGACAGCGTTCCCCTGCAGCGCAACAGTGCTCACAGGTTGCAATCCGATTCTTCCGGACAACATCACCGTCTACATCACGGCGGGGTCCCAGTTGCTCTTCAGCGCTGTGATTCCTGGCGTATTGATCAATTCGCCGCCAACGTTCCTTTCAGTCGCCACAGTTCCCTCCACCCCCGCGATCGGGGAGGGCTTCACGGTCGACGCGACGATCTCGAACATCGCGTCCACGGCGAGCGTGCAGTTGAACCTCGGCTATGTGCCCGGTTTCGCGACGGGTACGGTCGAGAGCATGTCGTACAGCGCCACAACCGGTTTCTGGAGTTACACCGTCGGAGCGGGTAACACTACGACCAGTGGGAGCTATTATGCCACCATCTCAGCGACCTACAACGGCCTAACCGGGACGTCATCGGTCCCCATCACCATCACAACGTATTCGACGTTGATACAGAGCGCGCTCGCGCTCAGTAGTTACTCCGGACCGACGACCTGCCCGTCGACCGGCGCTCCGGCGGCCTGCCAGAGCACGAGCGATCACTACTACGAGGCGACGCTGACCTCCTCACTGGTGACGCTCGGTAGCGTGTACTTCGCGGTCTACAGCACGACCACCGGGGCACCGTACACCGCGACCACTCACGCAGCGTTCGCCGTATCCCTTACGGCCAACATCGCCAAAGGCTTGATTGTGTGGACCCCTCCGAGCACGTCCACGCATATCCCGATGCTCGTATCGTTCTCCAACTGGACCGCGACGTATGCGAACGGTGGAGCCGCGATCAGTTCGCTGACCACGAGCATGACCATTTCCATCGACGTCGGCAGTGCGACTCCTCCGACTACACTCGAGCTTGTCGTGATCGGTTACGGCCCGTACTCGGGCCAGATCGTCCTCGCTCTCTGAACGAGGATCCCCGGCTCGAGTGCCCGGAAGCACACGTCTCGAGCTTACCCAGCCTCGGGTTGGGCAGACGGTACAGCCTGTCGCGGAACCTGACCGCGCTGCCGGCAAGTCACTTCGTTCCGCCGCTCGCGAGGGGAGCACTAGCTGGCGTGCCCGGCAGCTGGGCGCCGCATTTCCAGCAGGTCTTCTCGCCCGCGTAGACCACGGCGCCGCAGTTGGGGCAGGCACCTTCCTGCACCGGGGGCGCGGCGGCCGCCGCAGCTGCAGCTCCCCCACCGGCGTTTCCCGTGGTCGACGGGAGCGACGGGCCGGCGTCCTGGGGCGTCGGGGGCGCTTGGGCCCGACGGATCGCGT
>JASHWZ010000134.1 GCA_030043865.1 Thermoplasmata archaeon
GCGAACCCCACGCCCTGCGCGAACGGCACCATCGCCGTGTTCACGCCGACGACGGAGCCCGAAAGGTCGACGAGCGGCCCGCCGCTGTTGCCGGGGTTGATCGCCGCGTCGGTCTGGACCAGGCCTTCGAAGACGAAGTCCGAGCCCGGCAGCGGTCGCCCGAGGGCGCTCACGACGCCGGTCGAGACCGTCGGACCGCCGGGGAGCCCCAGCGCGTTCCCGATGGCGAGCACGATCTGGCCGACCCGGAGCTCCTCGGAGCGACCGAGCCGAGCGGCGACGAGGCCGCTCGCGTCGATCTTCACGAGCGCGACGTCGGTGACCGGGTCTCCGCCCACGACCTCCCCGGTGAGCTCCTCGCCGCTCGCCAACTGCACGCGCAGCTGCGCCGCGCCGTCGACCACGTGCTGGTTCGTCACGAGGTAGCCGGTCGGGTCGATCACGAAGGCGCTCGCCTGGGACTGCGCGCCGAACGGACTCCCCCACCGGCTCCGTCGCACCAACCGCAGGCTCTCGACCGAGGCGACGGACGGCGCGACCGACTCTACGGCGGAGGTGATCCGACCCTCGAGCTCAGTCAGCGGCATCGCGGCCTCCCTCGCCCCGGGTCCGGCGGGTCGGCCACGGAAGGATGGGCTCCGGGCCGACCGGCGGGTTTGTCGGGATCGGCGCGTCGACGCGAGCGAGCATCATCGCCTCACTCCTCGAGGAGCGCGTCGAGCTTCGCGTACAGCTGACCGAGCTCCTTCTCCTTCTTTCGCCCGCCTTCCCAGCGCGCGTTGACGATCTCCACGAGCACGTCGGCGACCCGGTCGAGCCACGGACCCTCCGCGGCGTCGAATCGCTTCTTCAGCTTCTCTCGCAGGAGCTCGTTGTGCGCCCGGTAGGCGGTCCAGACCCACGGGCCGTAGCGGGGGCGTCCTTCGCCGCTGTCTCCGTCGTCGCTCAGATGCGTCATGTTCTACCTTGCCGAACCGATTCGGTTCGGTGGAGGTCACCGCCCGGCGAACGATATTGAGCGGGTCGTCCCGGGACCGGTCACACGGTGCGCTCGTCGCCTCCGGGGTGCGCCCGGCTTCGCCGACGCGCACGTGGTGGTGGACCCGTTACCGACGGGTTAAATCGGCCCGGGCCGGTTCTCCGCCGATGGCGCCGGACCGCGACGAGCCCCCGGCCGCCCTGAGCGGCCGTCTCGACGACCGGGTACTCGAGACGCTGCAGGAGCTCCACGGTCGCATCGCCTTCAACGGCCTGCGACGGGCGCTGGGAGCGCACCCGGAGTCGCTCTCCCGGGCCTTGCGTCGCCTCGAGCGGGAGGGGCTGGTCGAGCGCTCTTCCTCCGGCTACCGCTCGCTCGTCCGCGCCCCGAGCCTCGACCCCTCCGACACGACGCCGCTCCGCCCGATCGCCCGCGTCCGGCTGCCCGACGGGGTGACGCCGGAATCGGTCCGGGCCCGCCTCTCGGGCCGGTGGTTCGGCACGCTCCGTTGGGTCGGGGTGATCGACCGACCGTCGCACCGACTGTTCGCCTGGGCCGGGCGCGACGGGGCGGGACCGGTGCTCCTCGGGATCGAGGGACGGGACCTCCGGGTCTACGTGCCCGACGGCGCGGGACCGGCCGACCCGTCCGACGCGGAGGACGCCGCGTACGAGCTGCTCGCGCACGCGGTGGGCGCGCTGCGACCCGACCCCGCTGCGAACGGGGTCGTGTTCCTCGGACCCAACACGGCCGACCCGTCGGTGGCCCCGTCCGACAACTGAGGGCGACCGGTTAGAGCGCGGCTCCGCACGTCGGGCAGCGACCGTCGACCTCGTTCCCGAGACTCCCGCAGTACCGGCATCGGATCTTCACGACCTGGCGCTCGATCGTATGTGTGACGACGGGACCCGTGCCGCCGGGGGGCGGCATCGACCGCTTGGCGACCGCGATCGCGAACGTCCACGCTTCGGGGTCCAGCACGTCGAACGCCGGACGGCCGGCGGTGAGCTCCAGTTGGAGTCGCGGTCGACCGAGGCGGCCGCGCCGGACGAACGCATTGCGCACGTGGGGCAGCGGCACTTCGAGCACGGTGACGGTCTCCTTCCCCCGGACCAGCCCGCGGACGAGCCCGGCCGACACGGTCGACTCGAAGAGGATCCGGTGGCTGGTGAGGTAGAGAACGCCCGGTCCCTGGTACGCGGACGGACCGTACCCTTCGATCACCGCGTAGGCGCTCCGCAGCTTGCTCTCGCCGGGATGGAGCAGCATCGTCCTACGGATGCATTCACTCGCCCCGAAGATAAGAACGTGGCCGACCAGTCGATGGCCCGAGCCCGTCGCGGTACCGGCGGCTACCAGCCGACCGCCGTGCCGCGGTTCTGCTCGTCGAGCCAACGCTGGAGCGGCGCGAAGTACTCGAGCAGTCCCTGCGCGTCCATCCGCCGCTCCCCGGTGAGCGCCTCGAGCGCGTCGGGCCACTCGTGGCTCTGGCCCATTTCCATCATCGCGCGGAGCCGATCCCCCGCCGCCCGGGAACCGTAGATCGACGCTCGGTGGAGCGGCGCCGTCTGGCCGGCGGCCTTCGCGAGCGCGCGGTGGAACTGGAACTGCAGGATCGCCGCGAGGAAGTAGCGCATGTACGGCACGTTCGCGGGCACGTGGTACTTCGCGCCCGCGTCGAACTCGTCCTCGCCGCGAGGCTCGGGCGGCGCGACCCCCTGGTACTCGGTCCGAGTCTCCCACCAAGTCCGGTTGTAGTCGGCGGGCCCGACCTCGCCCGAGAACACCTTCCACCGCCACCGGTCGACCGCGAGACCGAACGGGAGGAAGGCGACCTTTTGGAGCGCCCGGTCGAGCAGGAGCGCGATGTCGTCGCCGAACGACGCGCCGGGCGGCGCGAGCCCGATCTCGGTGAGGTAGCCGGGCGTGACGGAGAGC
>JASHWZ010000135.1 GCA_030043865.1 Thermoplasmata archaeon
GTCCACCTCAACGTGACCGACCGCTCGGGCGCGCAAGCGGAGCGGAACTTCACGATCGTCGTCGGCTACCCGGCGCCGTACGCGGCCGCCGCGATCCTCGCGGGCAGT
The DNA here is from genome assembly GCA_030043865.1 of Thermoplasmata archaeon. Lineage (GTDB taxonomy): Archaea > Thermoplasmatota > Thermoplasmata > Lutacidiplasmatales > UBA184 > Lutacidiplasma. The sequence continues at coordinate 109 of JASHWZ010000135.1, forward strand.
GCGGCGGCGGGGGCGATGATCGCCGTGTTCCTCCGGTTCGCGCGGCGGCAACGTCCGCCGAAACCCGGCGACGACCCGTGGCTCGACCACCCCCGCACCGCGTCCGACGGTTCTCCCGTCTGGTGAGCGGAGCCGGCGGCGCCCGCCCCCGGGGTTACACGATCCGGGGGACGATGAACTGCCAGAGAAGCAGCACGAGGACGAGGAGCGAAGAGACCGTCACGGCCCGCCCGCCGAACTCGTCGAGGTGCGCGGCGTCCCATCCCTTCCGCACGCGGGCCGCCACCGACGCCATGAAGTCTCGGAACAGGAGACCGCCGTCCAGCGGGACCAGCGGGAGCGCGTTCGAGAGCCCGAGCAGTAGGTTCATCCAGGCGAGCCAGTAGAGCACGTTCGCTCCGAGCCAGAACGCCTCGGGGCTCGCGCCCGCGAACGGCCCCGCGAGGTGGAAGAACGAGATCGTCGAACCGCTCACGGGCTCGAGGGTGGCGAGCGGAAGGACCAGCCAGTAGAGCGCGCCCTCCGTCGGACCGAGCGAGGAGCCGAGCGGCCAGACGAGCGTCTGCTTCAGCTGCGCGGGCGTGAGGTCCGTGACCGCCACGCCGAGGAAGCCCCGACCGGCGACCGTCGGGCTTGGGGCGAGCGTCACCCGGGTGGTGACGAGGCTCTGGTTCGCGGCCGAGTAGTAGACGATCGTGATCACCTCGCCCGGATGGGTGTCCACGAGGGACGACTCGAACAGGGTGTTGTTCGTCGTCGCGGTGCCGTTGATCGACGTGAGGATGTCACCGGGGACGAGCGTCGCGTTGGCCGCGGGGGTCCCCGGCTCGACGAGCGCGATGCCGACGCCGTTCGCGTTCGGCTGCACGCCCGCGGCGACGACGAGCGACAGCGCGACGAAGAAGATCAGCGTGAGGGCGAAGTTCGCGAGCACGCCCGCCGCCGCCACCCGGTCGCGCTTGCGGCGCGACGCCGCCATCATTTCCGCGTCGTCCTGCTCGACGAACGCGCCGACCGGGACGACGCACCAGAGGATGCCGAGCGACTTCACCCCGATCCCCTGGGAGCGCGCGACGACGCCGTGCGCGAGCTCGTGGAGGACGACGCCGACGACGAGCGCGACGATCCCGTAGCCGATCGGGATGATCGGGTTGATGCCGGGGAGGCCGAGCGCCTCGGTCACGGGCGGCGCGGTGGACGCGTTCAAGTGGACGGAGATCACGGCGTCCAGCACGAGCAGGCCGAGGATCACCCCCATCGCGACGACCGCGAGCGCGATCCCGAGGTCGGAGACCCGGGTCCAGAACCGGCGGAACCGACCCCAGCGGTCGAGCGCGGAACGGCCGCGCGTCGTCTTGATCATCAACGCCGGCCCCAGCAGGCTCACCGGCCGGTCCGGACCGATCCGACCCGAGCGATACAGGGCGTAGACGATGAGCCCGTACGCGACCACGACCGCGAGCGCGATCTCGTAGCCGAGGTACGGGTTGGAGGTCATGGACGCGGAGGACTACGCCGGGTCCGGCTCTTGAGCCCTTGCCGCCCACCGGCGTCCGGGCGGTGCGGGCCGGCCCGGTCAGCCCTTGACGACCCCGAGCGGGACGAGGCGGGCGACCCGGCGGGTGAGCCCGGCCCCCTCGGCGACCCGGACGACGTCCTCGACGTTCTTGTAGGCGCCCGGCGCCTCTTCGGTCACGCCCTCCCGCGTCGTCGACCGTACGACGATGCCGTGACCGGCGAGATCTCGGGTCACGTCTTCGTAGCGGAACTGCCGGTTCGCCGCATGCCGCGACAGGCGACGGCCCGCGCCGTGGCAGGACGACCCGAACGAGCGCTCGAGCGCGGTCGGTAGTCCCGCGAGGACGTAGCTCGCCGTCCCCATGTCGCCGGGGATCAGCACCGGCTGCCCGTGCCCCCGGTACGCGGCGGGGACCTCTTCCCGACCCGCCGGGAACGCGCGCGTCGCCCCCTTCCGATGCACGAGGAGCCGACGACGCCCTCCGTCGACGGCGTGCTCCTCGACCTTCGCCATGTTGTGCGAGATGTCGTAGACGACCGAGAGGTCGAGCTCCTCCCAGGACCGTCCGAACACCTGGGCGAACGCGCGGCGGACGCCGTCGGTGATCGCCTGGCGGTTCGCCCACGCGAAGTTCGCCGCGGCCGCCATCGCCGCGAGGTACCGCTGCGCGCGCTCGGACGCGATCGGGGCACAGGAGAGCTGCCGGTCGACGAGCGTGATCCCTTCCCCCGCGAGGTGGCGGTCCATCTCTTGGATGTAGTCGGTCGCGACCTGGTGGCCGAGCCCCCGCGAGCCCGTGTGGAGCATGATGACGACCCGGCCCGGCACGAGGCCGAGGACCGGCGCGAACTCGGGGTCGAACACCTGGTCGACCGCCTGCACCTCGAGAAAGTGGTTCCCTGAACCGATCGTGCCGAGCTGCTTCAGGCCCCGCTTCTTCGCGCTCGGACTGACCGCGGACGGGTCGGCCGACGGAAGGCGCCCCTCCTCCTCCTGCACGACGAGGTCGTCCGGACGACCCAGGCCGTGCTCGACCGCCCAGCGCGCGCCACCGGCGAGCACCTCGTCGACACCGGTGGGCGAGAGCGCGACGCCCCCGCGCGCACCGACGCCCGACGGCACGTTGCGGTAGAGGCGTTCGACGAGCTCGGCGAGCCGGGGGCGGACCTCGTCGACCCCGAGCGAGGTGCGGATCAACCGCACGCCGCAGTTGATGTCGTAGCCGATCCCGCCCGGGGAGACGACGCCGTCCGCGAGATCGAACGCAGCGACCCCTCCGACCGGGAACCCATAGCCGAAGTGGATGTCGGGCATCGCGAGCGCGCGCAGCTGGATCCCGGGCAGCGTCGCGACGTTCGCGAGCTGGGAGAGCGACGGGTCCCCCTGGACCTCGCCGAGGAGCGACGCGCTCGAGAACAGGCGCCCCGGGACTCGCATCCCGGGGACCTCCTCAGGAGGGATGTCGAAAGTGAACTCGTCCCGCTGGACGAGTGCCGGGACGTTCGGCATGGCGGGCGGCAAGCCCGGCCGCTCATATAGGCGCTGGCTGCACGCCGCCCGGGCCGGCGGCCCCCGGGCGAAAGGAGATACGCACGCGGGGACCTCTCGCTCCGCAGCCAGGTGCGCGATGCAGCTCCGGACGCTCCTCACGCTCGTCAACTTCGGCACGATCGCCGCGGCGATCGTCGTGCTGATCGCGTACCCCAACCTGGCCCCGTACGCGTTCTACATCCTCCTCGGCTGGATGTTCGGAAGCCTCGCGCTGATCTACTCCCCTTGGGCGTCGCGCTCGGTAGGGCGCTCGACACCGGCGGGCGGCCCCCCAGCGGCCGCTGCCTTGCCCACCGCGTCCGGCGCGACGAGCGCCCCAGCGCCCGGGCCCGTGCACTCGAGCTCGATCGGGTTTTGCCTCTACTGCGCCGCCCCGGTCGATCCCGGGACGGCCCGGTGCCCGGCGTGCGGGCACGCGCTGCCGCACTTCTCGTGACCGGCCGCTACTCGGCCCCGTCCGGCACGACGTAGAGCATCGGCTCGCGCGCGCGGGCGTTCGCGCCGGCGCTCACCACGAGCCCTCGAACCACCCCGTCGGTCGGGCTCGTGAGCTCGTTCCGCATCTTCATCGCCTCGAGGACCAGGAGCACGTCGCCCTTCCGGACCCGGTCGCCCTCTCGGACCCGGACCTCGATCACCTTGCCCGGCATCGGCGGCACGATCGGGGCCCCGCCGTGGGCCGGCGCCCGGGGGGCCACGCTCTCCGTCGGGCTCCGCTCGGCCCGTCGGACCGGCGTCGCGCCGCCCGCGTCGGC
>JASHWZ010000012.1 GCA_030043865.1 Thermoplasmata archaeon
CGGAGGATCCGGGCGCCGGCGTGGCGCAGGCGGAGCTCGAGCGCGGTCACGCTGTCGGTCTGAAAGACGATCCCGGTGAGGACCCCGAGCCGCGCCTTCGTCTGGGAGTAGTACGGCTCGCCCCAGTCGGACCGGGGGACGACCAGGGAGATCGCGGTCGTCCCCGGCCCGAGCCCGAGCTCGACGTACTCGGTGTCGTCGTCGCGGGTGAGCACCGTGAGCCCGAGCACGTCACGGTACCACGCGATCGCCCGGGCCCGGTCGCTCACGACGACCGGGACCCGCTGCAGGAGCGTCAGCCGACCGGAGCCGCGGGCCGGTGGCGGCTCGAGGCTGACGCCGCTGCCGGCGAGCGCGGGACTCCACTCGAGCACCTCCGAGCGGACGCCCGCGACCGCGCGCAACGGGTCGTGACGGAGGACCCGATCCGCCTCCGCCCGGTCCGCCGCGCGAAAGACGAGGAGGTCGCCGGGAGGGTCGACGAGCGGGCCGTGGCCGACGAGACGACCGACCCGGTCGACGTTCTCAGTGAACTCGCGCAGCGCCCGCCGCTCGGGCGGCGTCAACTCCGCGTCCGCCCCGATGCGCGCGACCCGGACGAACAGCCGTTTCGGGGCTCGACCCGGGCGACCGGACGACTTCGGCATCTCCATCGAGCCTCACGGCGCCGAGGGATAGAATCGTTGGGGAGCCGACCCACCCCTCCCCTCCGCCCGCACCCGTCCGCTCGACGCCGGGCCTTGGGGACGGGGGCCGAACGCCCCGACCCCCTCGCGGGAGGCCCCACCCCGGTCGTCCGGGTCGCCCACGGGCCCGGCGGAGTTCTCGAGGGAGAGCGTTCGTGATTCGACAAAATAAGTAGTAATACACATATATGCGTATTCTGAAAATATCGCTCGCTCTGTGCGAGCCCGGACCGCTCCCCGCTCTCGATCGCTCTCGGAGCGGCCGTCCCGCACACCGGAACGGCGATGTTGGGAACGGTCGAACGGGGAACGCGTCTCGGGCTCGCGGTCGGCCTGCTCGCCATCCTCGCCTTGCTGCTCGTGGGCGCGGTGAGCGTTTCCACCTTCACCGGCTCCACCGCGTCGGCGGGCGGGACGGGCGGTGGGTCGCCGGTGAATGCGATCAACCCTGCCAGCTCCTCGTCGCTGCTCTACTTCAACGGGACGGTGAACGGGAACGGAGGCACGCAGACCGTCTACACCCCGTCCCCGCCCAACGGGACCGTGTGGGACCTCGTGAGCGCGAAGATCACGATCACCGCTCCGAGCGCGGTCAGCAGCCTCCAGAACTCCTACCTGTACGACTCCGTCTGCACGCAGCTCGACGTCTCCCCCGCGCCCTCGGCGTGCAAGGGGATCTACGGGCCGAACGTGAACGGCTGGGCGAACGACCTGATCGAGTCCGGCGGGTCCGGCACGGTCGTAGGGGAGGGGGGGTATGCCGCCAGCACCCCGGCCGGCGTCAGCTACTATACTCACTTCAAGCAAACCATCCACCTCACCTACGACATCTTCGTCAGCTTCGGCGCGGAGCTGTCGAGCGGGGTCTCCTCGAGCTACTCGATCGTCGTAGACCCCGAGGTCGGGGACTACCCGTCGTTCGCCTTCTACCGATTCTCCCACCCGGTCGAGCCGCTCAGCAGCAGTCCGACGAAGGTCTCGATCCCCGGCCCGCCCGCCGGCTACGTCTACCGGGTGGAGATCGCGTGGACGACGATCGACATGGGGAGCGCCCTCGGCCCCTACCGCCTCGCGGAGATCCTCGAGGAGCCGAGCGGTTTCGTGCTCGCCAAGATCAACAACTGGACGTCGGGGTCCACCGGCGCGTCGGCGTGCGGCGGGTACTCGGCGGCCCAGACCTGCATCAGCGACAACGGGGTCGGGACGGAGACCGTCTGGGACGATGAGGTCCTGATGACCTCGTCCGACTCCTTCCTGGCGGAGTTCGTCGGGGTCTCGGGCGACAGCGGCGACTTCGCGGTCGTCGTGACCGAGTACCCCGCATCGGCGTTCGGGGGAACGCCGGCCGCGCCCACGGGGCTCGTCGTCTCGGCGGTCACGGCCTCGAGCATCGGGCTCGAGTGGACCCAGCCCGGGGGCGGCGGCCTCGTCAACGATACCGTCTACTCCACGACGACCTCCGGATGCACCGGTCCGCTCGCCGCCGAGTCCACCGGCGGCCCGGCCGCGAGCTACACGCTCGAATCCCTCCCCTCCTCGACCACCGAGTACATCGAGGTGACGGCGTGGAACGCCACGGGACAGAGCGCGCCCAGCGCCTGCATCTCCGCCACGACCGGCGCCCCGCCGACGGGTTCGAACGGCACGTTCGAGCTCGAGCTGGACGCGACGAGTCCCAACGGCACCCCCGTCTCCGGCGTCATGGTCCCGGTGAACTTCGAGTCGCCCGCGGTGTATCCTTCGGTCACGCTCGGTCCGACCAACGCCTCGGGGGAGGCCGTCCTCTACGACGTTCCGTCCGGCGCGACGATCTCGAACGTCACGGTGGAGGGACCCGACTACTCCCTGGTCCGCTACTCCTTGCAGGCCCCGCAGGCGGGCGTGGAGCTGGTCCAGGTGGTCGTGGCGCCCGAAGTGTCGAGGGGGTCTCCGGGGTTCAGTCCGGTCCAGTTCCGCGAACAGGGGCTCGGTTCGGGGGTGCTCTGGTGGGTGTCCGTGTCGGGGCCGCAGTCGGAGTCCGTGAACACGTCGGGCACGACGATCGGCTTCGAGCTGGAAAACGGGACGTACCAGTACACGCTCGGCGCCGCCTCGGGCTTCGACCCGAGCGTGTCCGCCGGGACGTTCGACCTGCCGAGCTCCAACTCCGTCCTCACGGTGAACTTCACGAGCGCCCCCGCGTCGACGACCGGTGCGCCCCCGTCCTCCGCGACCCCGCTCTTCGTCTGGGAGATGGTGGGGGTCACGCTCGCCGGGATCGTCGTGGGGGGGTTCTTCGTGGTCGGGATCTACCGTACCCTGCATCCGCGCGAAGCGACTCGCGCTCGCCGCGTGCGTCTCGCGGAACGGGGCCGAGGCGTCACCCGCGTCGCGGGGGTTCGGCGGACCGCCTCGCGCTTCCCCTCGGCCGAGCGCGCCTCGGCCATTCGGTCCGGCTACGACCGTCAGACCCGGTGAGATTCCGCGTGTATCGCTGGGAGCGCAACGTTCCCCGGGGTGCGTACCGCGGACGGGGCGGCGGGCCCTGGTCCCGCCGATCCATCCCGACTCAGTAGGACTCCGGCTCACCTATGCCTCGCGGGCCCGAAATAGGCATGTATTATATAGTAACGCAAACTTACACTTTCGGTAACACCCTGAGGTGAACCGATGACCGTAGAGATCAAGAAAGTGGAGACCGCCGCCGACCCCTGGACCGACTTCGAGAACGCCATCGATGCGACCCGCGCCGAGCTGTTCCGCACCTTCGGCCTCGAGCCGTTCGCGGCGCTGTTCCCACCGAGCGAGACGACGAGCGCGCCGAACTACCTGCGCGCTCCGCGCGTCGACGTCACCGACACCGGTGCCGCGTACCGGATCGTCGCCGACGTCCCCGGGATCCCGAAGGAGCAGCTCGACATCCGCGTCCGCGGCACGAGCGTAGAGATCCGCGGCGAGAACGCCCAGGAGACGGAGGAGAAGAAGAAGGAGTACGTCCACCGCGAGCGAACGTACGCCGGCTTCTACCGCCACCTCGAGATGCCCGAGCCCGTGGTCGGGACCGACGCGAAAGCGAAGGTCGCGAACGGCGTCCTCGAGCTCGAGCTGCCGAAGGTGACCCCGACCCCGTCGGCCGACGAGGTCAAGGTCGCCGTCGCGTAAGCCCGACGCCCTACCCCTCCCCGGGCGGCCCACGCCCGGGGGCCCTCTCTTTGCACCACCCTCCGAGCCGCCGCCGCGCCGGCCCGTCGGACTGATGTACCTCGGCGCCCTCGATTCTTCGGGACGGACGATGTATTGCGCTCAATGCGGCCATGAGATCCCGGCCGGGAGCCCTACGTGCCCGGCGTGCGGCTTCAACGCGATGGGGGGGACCGCCGGCCGCGGCTCCCCGCACGTCAGCTTCGAGGACGCTCTCGCCGAAGTCCGCCGCGCCGCGAAGGACCTCGGCCGATCGGCCGAACGCCTGTCGCGGCAGGCGTCCGCGCAGGCCCGCAAGGCCGCGAAGGACCCGACCGGCACCGCGCGACGGGGAGCCCGAAAAGCCGCCCAGGAACTGCAGCGGGTCGCGGACGACGTCGAGCGGCTGCTGCGGGACCTGTAGCCGTCCCGTCCCGCCCGCCGCCGTCCCCGCTTCCCCGCCGGGGCGAACCATCTTGTGACCGGAAGAGTTGGCGCGCGTCGATGACGGTCGGAGCCCCACCGAAGACGTTCATCTCGGACCTCCGGCCGGGCCGGGTCGCCACGTTCGAGGCGACGGTCGCCCAACTCGAGGCGCCCCGCGAGGTCGAGCAGCGGACCGGCGCCACGACCCGTGTCCGCCGCGGCACGCTGCGGGACGGGACCGGCGAGATCACCCTCGTACTCTGGGGCCGAGAGGTCGACCTCGTGGGGGAAGGCGACCGGGTGCGGATCGTCGAGGGGTGGGTCAAGGACTACAAGGGGCGGCCAGAAGTGTCGCTCGGCCGGACCGGCAAGCTCGAAAAGCGGTGACCACCGGTGACCTGGGACAGCTTCTTCAGCGCCGAGGTCGGGGCGGCCGCGGCGCTCGCGGGGTTGATCTTCGTCGGGATCTCGATCAACCTCCAACGGATCCTCGGCCTCCCGATGATCGCGCGCCGGGCGTTCCAGGCGCTGCTGATCCTCCTCGGCATCCTCGCCGTCGTCTCGATCCTCCTCGTCCCCGGCCTCAACGGGACGGACTCGGGCTCGAGCGTGCTGGTCGTCGCCGCTCTGTTGCTGCTCACGCTCGACCTCATCGAGGTCAACAGCTGGAAGGAGGTCACGCCGAACCTGCGGCTGCTCTTGTTCCAGCACACGGTCGAGATCCAGCTCCCGCCGTTGATGATGCTGCTCGGAGGAGCGGCCCTCCTGCTCGGCAACGCCTGGGCGCTCTACTGGTTCCTCCCCGCGACGCTCCTGAGCTTCCTGGTGGCGTTGATCGAGGCCTGGGTAATCACGGTCGAGATCCTTCGCTGACCGCTCACTCCGTCGGGGTGGCAGTGGCGACCCCGCCGGTCACGGTCGGGTCCGCCGTGCCGCCGGTCACGACCGCGGTGGCGTCGTTGCGCTCCCCGTTCTCGGAGAAGCGGTAGTTCCGCAGGAACGTCGCGAGGACCCCGCCCGTGAGGGCGAGCACCGCTCCGGCGGCGAAGATCCCGTGGAACGCCGCCATCGTTGGGAGCACGACGGTCACGGGCCCGGACGGACCGACGACGCCGGTCGCGAACACGCCGGTGAAGCTCGCGAGGATCGCGGCGACCAGGACGGGGCCGATGCTCGCGCCGAGGTCCTGGAACATCTCGGCCATCCCCGTCTGGATCCCCGTCTCGCCCCGGCGGGAAGAGAGGACGACCATGTTCGTCACCGAGATGATCATCGCGACCAGGCCGACGAACACCGGGATTGGCGTGACGAGCAGCTCGACGTACGAGTGGCCGAACGCGAGCACGAGCAGGTAGCCGACCGTCGCGAGCGCGGAGCCGAGCATCATCACCGGCTTCGGTCCGAAGCGCGAGATCGCGCGGCCGACGAACGGTGCGGCGACCAGCATCGACATCGTCGTGGGCAGGCTCAGGACGCCGAACTCGAACACCGACCGGCCGAGCCCCACGATCGGGGTCTCGACGAGGATCGTGAGGCCGACGAAGCCGAGGAAGATGCTGATGCCGACCAGGAGCGCGGTGACGTAGCTGATCGCGAGGTTGCGCTCGCGGAACCGCTCGAGGTGGATCATCGGGTCCGCCGCGGAGCGTTCGCGCAGGTAGAACCCGACCGCGAGGGCGGCCGACAGCGCGAACAGCTCGGGCACGCCGAACGGGAGCGCGCCGAATCGGACGGCGGCGACGTTCCCCCACCCCCACGACGGCCCCTGGGAGAGGCCGACGAGGAGGGTCGCGAGCGCGCTGCCGAGGAACGCCGCCCCCGGGATGTCGAGGCGCACCGCGAGCCGGTGGCGGGACTCGGGGAGGGTGTAGACGGTCGTCGCGAGGATCACCACGGCGAACGGGATCACCAGGTGGTAGGCGTCCTGCCACCCGTACGTCTGGATCACCCACGCGCCGCCGAACAGCCCGAGGGCCGCGCCGATCGCGAACATCGCGGCGATCAGTCCCTGGGCCTGGCCGACCCGGGCCGGCGGCAGCTCCTCGCCGACCATCGCGAACGCGAGCGGGAACATCGCAAGTCCCACGCCCTGGAATCCGCGGACCGCGATCAGGAGGTAGACGGCGTTGAAGCGCGAGAGGCCGGCCGCGGCGGCGATCTGGGGCGTGAAGCCGGTCACCGCGACCGCGACCGAGTAGATCGCGAGCACCAGGAGCAGGACCCGCTTCTTGCCGTAGATGTCGCCCAGCTTCGCGAACAGCGGCGTCGTCGAGACGCCGACCAACAGGTAGGCCGAGACGACCCAGGCGATCGTGGTGTACGGGACCCCGTCGAAGTACGCGACGAGGGTCGGCAGCGCGGGCACGAGCATCGTCTCGACGTAGTTCACCATCAGGGCCGCGGAGGCGAGCAGGATCAGGATCGCCGCCCCTCGCCGCTCGGAGAAGCCCGAGGCGGAAGCGGTCGCAGCGGTCGCGTCGGAAACGGGAGCGGCGGTCATCGAACGAAGAACCGGCCGGGGAGCATCAAGCCCGAGCTTGCGGGGGCCGTCGGAATCCGACCCGAAGGCCTCCCACGGTCCGATTCGTGCGGTCGGGCCGTCATCGTCGGAACCCTCATCTCGCGGAGGCGGTCTCGCCGGCCCGTGCCGGCGACGACCTTGCGCCCCGAGCCGCTCGACCTCGACATCTTCCGCGAGATGTCGGGCGGAGGGGCGATCACGCTCCCCGGGATCGACCCGCGGCTCAACCCGACGCGCATCGCCCGGCGCCTGCGCGTCGGTCGCGCGCGCGTCGCCCTGCGGCTCAAGGCGTGGCGCGACGCCGGGTTCCTGGTCGGGTACGACGTCTGGCTCAACCCGGCGCTGTTCGGTGCCGTCGGAGCGTGGTACAGCGTCCGGGTCGACCGTCCGGGGGTCAAGCCCGCGCTCCTGTCACGGCTCGGGCTGCTCGACGGGGCCGTCTCGAGCATGGAGTACCTCGGGGACTGGGTGACGTTCTCGGGCGTCGTCGCCGAGCCGTCCGAGTTCGCCCGGGTGCGGGAGCTCCTCGGGGGGTTCGCCGGGGTACGCGAGGTCGCGCCGCCGGACCCGTGGCCCGTGGTCGAGCCCCGACGGGCGTTGACGCCGCTCGACGTGCGGATCCTGCGCGCGCTCCGCCGCGCGCCGACCGCGACCCTCGGGGCCGTCGCGACCCGGGCCGGGATCTCGGCACGCACGATGACCCGGCGCTACGACGAGCTCATCACCGACCGGGCCGCCTGGTTCGTGCCGGTCTTCGACTTCCGCGCGGTGAGCTCCCCGATCGTCGGGTTGCTCGTGACGCTCGCCCCCGGCGCGAACCCGGCGGCGCTCCTCCGGGGGATCCGATCCCGATACCCGCTGGTCCTCGAGTTCGCCGGAGGCGCCTCCGGCCCGCCGGACGGCCCCACGGTCCACTCCTTCATCGTGTTCCCGCCCTCGTCCGCGCACCTGGAGGAGCTCGACCGGCACGTCGCCGCGCTCGACGGGGTCGTCGAGGAGGAGTCGAACGTGATGGTGCGGATGCACACGTTCCCGAACTGGTTCGACCGCCGCCTCGCCGACGCGTCGGCGCCGGGGCGGTGACGGCCCGACACCGTCAGTGCTCGGGCACCTGGCCGGTCTGCGCGAGCCGCCGGGCCATCTCGGCGAGGATCGTCCGCAGGATCTCGGGCCGCTCCGAAGCGAATCCCCAGAACTCCCAACGGGAGAGCACGACCACCGTGGTCGGTTCCACCGTGACGACGTCGGCCGACCGGGGCCGGTCGTCGAACAGAGCGAGCTCGCCGAAGAAGTCCCCGGGGCCGAGCCGCGCGACCGTGGTCGAGCCCTTGCGGACCTGGGCCCC
>JASHWZ010000013.1 GCA_030043865.1 Thermoplasmata archaeon
TCTCCGACACTCACACCGTGAGTTCTCTCGCCTCGGCCTCCTGGTATTGCGCCTATGTGAAGGCGGTGAGCGCCGGCGGTACGTCGCCCGCCTCGTCGGACTCGCTCGGCGAGACATGGTCCTAACGCGCCTTTCCCGCTAGATCGCCTAGGTAACCTCAGTCGAAACGGCGGGCCGGTCGGCAAAAAGAAGCTGCAACAACCAATGCAACCTTCACCGTCGCGAAGGGTCCATCCCGTTCGTGGACAGCACCTCGCGACCCGAACGCTAACAGTCCAACAAGATGGAACCCTCTCGCAGCGGCGGGGCCGCATTCGAGTGGCACTTTCCCACCCCTCGAAAAGCTGCTCCAAGGCCTAATCTAGCCGGACCCGGCTTCGGCTAACCGACATGGCACGCCGTCTCGCCGCCATCATGTTCACGGACATCGCGGGCTACACGGCGCTCTCGCAGAGCGACGAGGCCGCGGCCCTGCGGCTCCTTCAGGAGCAGGAACGCTTGGTCCGGGGCCTGCTCGAGATTCACCGAGGTCGCTTAGTGAAATCCATCGGAGACGGGTTTCTCATTGAGTTCGCGAACGCACGGGATGCGGTGGATTGTGCGGTGGATCTACAGCGGCACATCCAGGAGCGGAATGTCCGTACGTCCCCTCCAGAGCTGAATGTGAGGATTGGGATCCACTTGGGCGATGTCGAGGGGGCCGGTGCGGACATCGTGGGGGACACGGTCAATGTCGCTTCCCGGATCGAGCCGCTGGCCGAGCCCGGCGGAATCTGTCTCTCGGCTCAGGTCTACGACCAGGTTCGGAACAAGGTGCCGTACCCCCTCGATCGACTCGGGCCCAAGACGCTCAAGGGAGTTCAGGAGCCGGTCGACGTCTACCGAGTCGGCCTGTCGTCGGCGCCTGAGGAACGAAACTCGATCACGGAGCCCGGGCCTCGACGAATCGCGGTCCTCCCCTTCGTCAGCATGAGTCCGGACCCGAACGACGAGTACTTCGCCGACGGATTGACCGAGGAGCTCATCACGCGAATTTCGCTGGTGAGTGGGTTGGAGGTCATCGCGCGGACCTCCGCAATGAACTACAAGAAGAAGGAGAAGAACGCCTCGCAAATCGGGAGGGAGTTGAAGGTCGGCACGCTCCTCGAAGGCAGCGTGAGAAAGTCGGGGAGCCGGGTTCGAGTAAGCGCGCAGCTGATCGATGCGACCACCGAAGGTCACCTCTGGGCCGACAGCTACGATCGGGACTTGCAGGACATATTCGAGATCCAGGGCTCGGTCGCCGAGAGCGTCGCCGGGGCGTTGAAGTTAAAGATCCTCGGGGGCGAAAGGCAAAAAGTCGAGCTGACCGGCAGCGTCGAGGCGTATACGCTGTACCTCCAAGCGCTTCAGTTGGCCCATGGGGGGTGGGACGAGTCCGGCAGCCGAGAAGCCATCAAGCTCTTTGAACGGGCGTTGGCCAAGGACCCGAAATTCGCTCGCGCCTATGCGGGACTTGTCGAGGTCTGGCTTCGAATGTCGGAGTGGGTCGAGTTTAGCGTCTGCGTGAGCAAGGCCGAGCCAGCCGCTCGGACGGCTCTTGAGTTGGGTGCGGAGTCGGCCGAGGCTCACGCCGCCATGGCGGCGGTTCACGGCGCCAAGGACCAATTCGAGGATTCGCGTCGTGAACTGGAGAGAGCGATCGAAATCAATCCGAACAATACGCAGGCCATCCACGGTCTCGGTGAGATGTACGGAAGAGAGGGCCGGTGGAGCGAGGCAATCGAAAGTTTCCAGAAAGCACGTTCCCTGGACCCCCTCAATCCCGCCCACACGTTGCTCCTGTGCCTGGCCTTGCGGATTGCCGGAAGGGTGGACGAGTCTCTTGCCATCGTGGACGATCTCAAGGAAGCGGACCGGAGTGACGATTGGGTGTACGCTCATCCCGCGCTCTGTTACGCGCAGAACCAGGATTTCGGCCGAGCCTTGGAACTGTTGGACTTAGGACTAGAGTCCTATCCCGATTCACGCTGGATCAGGATGGGGCGGGGGCTGGTCTACGCGCGTTTGGGCAGGAGAAACGAGGCGCTCGGCGAACTGCAACGGCTGATGGCCGACCCCTCCGAAGCGCATCGCCTCGATGCCCAGGTGTGGATACGGACGGCGTTAGGGGACATCGACGAAGCGTTCCTGGCACTAATGCGACAGGCCGAACTTCATTGCTGGAGCGGGTTCGTCGGAAGCGAGCCGCTCTTGGGAGATCTCCGAAAGGATCCGCGCTTTCTGGAGTTTTCCAAGAGAGTGGGGCTCCGAGTGCAGCCTCGGAGTGGGGACGGCTCATAGTCGGGTGCGCTTACGAGCGCGCTGGGACAGTTTCCGAAACGGGTGACGCCAAGTGAAATAGAGCGAAACAGGCACCTCCCAAGGGAACTCTCGGTTTGGGGTCGGTGTGGGGCGATTGCGTCGCTAGGTGGTCCCTCTACCGGGGGCACTTCACCCGGACCTTCGGCATGTTACCTGCAGGTTCTAGGTTGGCGACCTTCTCTACGTTCACTCGATTCAAGACCTATTAGTCCCATTGAGTCAATTGTGGTTCGATGCAGGCTGCCACCGACCCCCTCACCACGGTGACCATTCCGGCTTCGCTGCGCCGACGCCTTCGAGAGTACCAAGTCGGAGGAAAGAGCGCCGCCGAAGCGATTGCCGATCTGATGGACGAGGTTCCGCCCGATTACTTCCGCCGCGACCTTCTTCGCTCGCTTGAGTTGAGGCCCCGGCCCGGACTCAAGGAGTTTCGTCAGCGCCATCGTCTCGCCGCCCGATGAGATCCAAACTTACCTTCACTCCGACGGCGGTTGCGATTTTCGAGCGACTCCCTCGACGGCCCAAGAAGCCCTTCAACGCGGCCGTTGACCTACTCGAGCAGAGTACACGCGGCGCGCTTCCGGACCTTGACGTTCACCAGCTCGACGGATACCGGAACGTTTGGACTCTTCAAGTCCCACCTTATCGCGGCGTCTATGCGATCGACGGTCCCGAGCTCGAGATGGTAGTCTTCGGTTATCGCGACCCAGTCTATCAGGACGTTCACCGGCTCCTACCGCCGCGACGCCGAGTAGTATCGAGCGCATCGATCTCCCGAAGACGGTAGCTGTAGCAACAGTTGCATCCCCGATCGCGAGCCGGCCCCTTCACCGAGCAGACTCACCGGAACGCGCGCACGCTCTCCGCTTCACGTTGTTTAAGTACCGACTCGGAGGTTCGACCGATGTGTGTAGAATCATGATGATTTCATCAGCCGCGGGGATCCCCGGCAGCGTCCTACCGTCGTTCCAGCTTCTTGCGGATGGAGGTCGAACAGGCTGGGGAACCACTCAGGAGACCGTTCAGAAGGGCAAACCGACGGGGCATCGCGACGGGTGGGGGATCGCGGTCTCGAAGGACGGTCAGTGGCTCGGAGCTCCGCGGGTTTCGGATGTGGACCGCGACCCTCGGCTCGGGGACGCATCCGCGGACGGGTCGGGATTCGTCGCGGCCACGGAGGCC
>JASHWZ010000014.1 GCA_030043865.1 Thermoplasmata archaeon
GATCACCAACAGGCGGGGCTTCGCCGCCCCGCTCATGCCGGAGAACGCGTGGCCACCGAAGCGTCGGATCGGGCGGGGATTCCCGTCGGCGGGCGCTCGGAGCCGAACCAGCGGTCCCAGGCTCGCAGGACGGCGGGTTCCAATGCGTCGACCGGAACGGGATGGCCCAGCTCCCGGGAGACCGACGTCATCACGGAACCGTTCAGGCCGCACGGTTGGAACCGTTCGAACGGGGAAAGGTCGACGTCGACGTTGAGCGCGAAGCCGTGCAGCGTGACCCAGTGGTCGACCGCGATCCCGATCGAGGCGATCTTCCGCACCCCGTCCACCCAGACCCCGTGCTGGCCGCTTCGGTGGCCCGCCACGATGCCGACCTCGGCGAGTGCGTCGACCACGACCGCCTCCACCTCGTGCACGAACCGTCGAACGTCCCGTCCCCGGGGGTCGAGGTCGACAATCGGGTAGCCGACCAATTGGCCCGGACCGTGATACGTCGCGCGACCCCCCCGCTCGACCGCGACCACGGGGAGCCCGCTCTGAGCGGCCGAGCCGTCGTCCCCTTCCATGCCCACGGTGACGACCGCCGGATGCTCGACGAGGATCAGCGTGTCCGCGACCTCGCCGCGCCGACGCGCTTTCGCGAGCGCTCGCATCTCGGCGAGGGCGTCGACGTACTCCCGCCGACCCCAGTCAACGAACGCCGGCATCGCTCTTCCTCTTGGCGACGTGCATCGGCTCCCCGAGCCAGAGCAGGGCGGCCTCCGTCAGCGCCTCGGAGAACGTCGGGTGGGGATGGATCGTGAGCGCGAGGTCTCGGACCGTGGAACCCATCTCGATCGCGTGGACCCCCGCGGCGATGTACTCCCCGACGCTCTCGCCGGCGGCGTGGACCCCCAGGACCGACCCCGTCGTGTCGTCCGCGACGATCTTCACCCATCCCTGGGTCGCGTGGCTCGCCTGGGCCCGGCCGAGCGCCGCGTAGGGGAAGCGGGCCTCGCGGGCGGCGTGGCCGCGCGCTTGGGCCTCGGCCAGCGACCAGCCGACAGTGGCGAGCTCGGGCGTCGTGAAGACCACTCCCGGCATCGCCTGGAAGTTGAACCGGGTCGGGAGTCCGGCGATCGACTCTGCCGCGACCACCCCTTCCCGGTACGCCTTGTGCGCCAGCATCGGGGGCCGTGCGACGTCACCGACGGCGTAGATGTGCGGCTGGTTGGTCCTCAACCGGTCGTCGACACCGATGAACCCGCTCTTCGGGTCGTACGCCACGCCCGCGTCGTCCAGTCCGAGGTCGCGCGACGCCGGCCGCTTGCCGATCGTCACGAACAGCCGCTCGGCGGCGAGCACCTTCGGACCGTCCGAGGTCTCCACCGACATCGAAAGACCGTTCGCGTCCCGTTGCAAGCCGGTCGCCTTGGCGGCAACGAAGACCTTCACGCCCAACTGGTCGAGGGTCTTGGCGAGCTCGCGTGCGAGGTCCGGTTCCGTCCCCGGCAGGATCTGAGGCATCATCTCGACGATGGTGACCTCGACCCCGACCTGGGCGAGGAATTCGCCGAGCTCGCATCCGCTCACGCCGCCGCCGAGGATCAGCATCGAACGAGGGAGCGAGGTCATGTCGAGGAGCTCCCAGGCGTTGACGACCTGGCGCCCGTCGGTCTCGAACCCCGGGATCGTGAACGGGAGCGCCCCGGTCGCGATCACGGCGTTCTCGAAGTCGATCCGCTCGTGACCGCCGTCCGGCGCGGAGAACTCCGCGGACTTCGGGCCGGTGAACCGTGCCTCTCCGGTGAGCACGCTCGCGCCGGCCAACTTGAGCAACGTGGCGACCCCTTGCCGCTCCTTCGCGACGACTTCCTGCTTGCGCTTCATCGCGGCCGCGAGGTCGAACTGGAGGTCGGTGGCGCGCACGCCGATCTCGGGCCCGTCGGTCCGGACCGTGTGGAAGGTCTGGGACGCGTGGATCAGGGTCTTCGACGGGATGCACCCCCGGTTCAGGCACTCCCCGCCGACGTCCCGGCGTTCGACCAGCAGGACCTTCTTGCCGAGCTGACCGGCGCGGATCGCCGCCATGTAGCCTCCGGGTCCGCCGCCGATGACCAGCACCTCGGTCGTTCGTGCGTACGTTCCCGCCATCGTTCGGGACCTCCCCCGTCGGGGCCGTCAGCCGCCCGAACGCGGCGCGGCATAGACGTCTTCGGTCAGCGATGCCCCCACCGGGATTGGGGTCCCCTCGGCCGCCTCGACCGCGGCGCGGACCCGAGCGTCGGCGTCGCGCGCGATCGCCTCGACCCCGGCGGTGTCGAGCAGCTGGTGCTCGTGCATCCAGAGCTCGAGCCGCGCGACGGGGTCGTGCGAGGCGGCTCGGGTCGCCCAGTCGCCCGGCTGGTAGCGGGTCGGGTCGTCGGAGCTCGAGTGGGGCGTGACGCGGTAGGTGACGAACTCGAGGAGGGCGGGTCCGTCTCCCGCTCGGGCCGCTCGGAGCGCCGCGTCGAGTGCCGCGTAGACCGCGAAGAAGTCGGTGCCGTCGACCTGCGTCCCGCCGAGCCCGTACGCCGACGCTTTGGACGCCAGGGTGGACGCCGCAGTCTGCCGGCCTACCGGCACCGAGATCGCCCACTGGTTGTTCGCACAGCAGAAGACGACCGGGACGCCGAGGACCCCCGCGAAGTTCAACCCCGCGTGGAAGTCGTTCGAACTGGTCGCCCCGTCCCCGAAGAAGGCGAGCGACACCCCCGGCGCTCCCTTCTGCTTGAGGGCGAACGCGAGCCCGACGGCATGGGAGACCTGGGTGCC
>JASHWZ010000136.1 GCA_030043865.1 Thermoplasmata archaeon
GTCGGGCGCGTCGAAGATCGCCATCCCGTCGAACTCGCCGAAATGATAGTACAGGCTGACTAATCGGCCGCCCGCCTGTTTCGCGAGGGATTCCAGCGCGCTCGTCCGATCCTCCGGCTTACGCATCAGGGCTTGCCACGCTTCCCGCGAGTACGCGAACTGGACCATGTAGTGCGGCATCGACGCTCCGGAGACCCGAACGAGTTCCGGCGATTAACCGTTTGGTTGCCGGTCGACGATCGCCGCCTAGCTCTCCGGGTTCGACAGCCCGACGGAATGGATCGACGGGAACGCGTACGGCACCAAGAGCCAGCTCTTACCGGCGTCCGGACTAACGAACAGGTGACCGGTCGTCGTCCCGACGTAGATCCCGGCCGGGTCGAGGTCGTCGCACGCGATCCCCTCTCGGTGTACCCCGTAGTGTCCCGGGAACGCCGACGGGGCGAGCAGCTTGCGCCACTTACGGGTCTCGTCGTTCCACTCCCGCACCTGAAAGTGACCGTCGACCATCGTGGTCCGGGGCATTCCCCCGGAGGAGGTCAACGGGACGAAGTACGCCCGTCCCGGGTCCGCCCGAGGGGACGCAACACAGAACCCGAAATCGTCGCCCAGGGGGCGCCCGATTCGGGTCCACCGGTCCATCCGGTTGCGCGTGACATAGATCCCCCCGTGGTCCTGCCGATAGAGAGTGTCCGGGTCGGCCGCGTCGATCGCCACGTGGTGGACGCACTGCCCGATCTCAGGGAAACGGTCGGGCTGGAACGGAGCTTCCACCCCTCGATTCACCGGAGACCAGTTCTTCCCGCCATCCTCCGAGCGGAACGTCCCGACCGACGACATTCCCACGTACAGCCGGTTGGGCGAACGCGGATCGACGATGATCGAGTGGAGATTCGCGCCTCCCCCTCCCGGGCTCCACTTCTCACGACCGGGGTAGTGGTTGATGCTGTCGACGGGCTCCCAAGAGGTTCCGAGGTCGTCAGATCGGAAGAGAAGATGCGGCTCGGCCCCCAGGTAGACCACGTCCGGCTGTTCCATGTGACCGGGCTCGATGTGCCAAAGGTTCAAGACCGGCTTCGGCGCCGGCGGAGCGCCTTCGGGCTGGTCCATGGGATTCGGTCGACTCTTGCGGAGCGGCGTGAGCGGAGTCGCGACCTCCTTCCACGTTTTGCCCCAGTTCACCGTCTTCTGCACCTCCGGGCCCCAGAATCCGTTGTTGACGGCCGCGTAGAAGCTCCCGGGGTGCCGAGGGTCTGCGACGACGTGGAAGACGTCGTTCCCGTCGTGCGCATAGGAAGACACCTTCCACTTTCGCCGCTTCGCGTCGCTTTCCACCACGTACGTGCCCTTTCGGGTCCCGAGCAGGACCCGCACCTTCGAGTTCTTCGGCATGATTCGGTCCGTCAACCCCCAGCAATCGAATGCAGGATATCCACGGACCGCACACCGGACAGGGACGTCGCGACCCCCGTGGTCCCGCTGACGTCCTCGCCATCGACGAAGACCCGGACGTAGCGACGCAAGGCGCCGGTCTCGTCGCGGATCTTGAACCGCAGTCCCGGATACTGTCGCTCCAGCTCGTCCAAGAGCTGCTCTACCGTGTCGGCGTCGACGCGCGTCGATCCGGGGGGACCGAATCGACGCAACATGCTGTCGAGATGAATTTCCGGCATGCGAAACGTTGACGGGAGTAGCCGTGCCGGCGATTTCAAGCCGTCGGGGAGGGGCGACGAAACACGGGGGGGCGTGCCGCCGCGAGAGCCCCCCGGGTTCTCGACGGCCCTTCTCGATATCGTCTCCACCCCCGACCTTCCTGACTGCACGGCGGCCGACCCTCGCACCATGATAAGTCTAAATGGATATCAGCGGGTAGGTGAACGGAAGTAGGACGCCGTGACGCAGTACTGTGCCGACCGAACCGAAGTGAAGTTCAAGGTAGAGTTCTCGAGTTGCCCGGTCGAGGCGAGCTTGGGCGTGCTCGGTCGCAAGTGGGCGCTCCTCGTGCTCCGGGACATCGCGATGTTCCGGGCCGATCGGTTCAACGACATGCTTCGTCGGACCCCCGGGATGACGAAGCGGGTGCTCGCGATGCGCTTGAGCGAGCTCGAACGGGCCGGATTCATCTACCGCAAGGAGCACGGACCGAAATTCACCCGTTGGTCGCTGACGGAGAAGGGCTGGGACACACTACCAGTGCTGATGACGCTCGTCGAATTCGGGGCCAAATGGCACGCCGATAGGGTCTTTGCGGACGGCGTGGCGCGGCCGCTGGACGCGGTGTTCGATCGGGCCTACATCCGCACGATTCTCCGTCCGGGAGGGCGGAGCCCCCGCAAGGGAAGTCGCCGCGCGAGGACCATCCTACGGCCCCCGCTCGTGGCGCCGGCGATATCCGTCACTGCCTAACGTGCGCCGTCCGGGCCATCCTGTCACGGGAGCGTCGATCCGATGACGCTCGAACGGGTTTTGCTCGAGGTCTGGAGACAAATGATGGTGGAAGGCCTCGAGCAGGTTCGAGTCGACGGCAGACCCTATCGGGTCGGACGAACCCGGAGTCAGGCGCTCCGAACGGTCGCGTTCCCGTACGGCGCTGAGCTGATCGAGGGCATTGAGCAGAATCCGCAGAAGACCTCGCGCTGGGCGAAGTTGGCCCAGAGCGGCCAACGGATCGTGCAGTTCCGAGTTCGGGGCCGGTACGTGGGCAACGTCTGCGAGGGGAGCCTTCTCCGCTATCCGTCGTGGAGGACGCTCGGCTTGCCCGACTAACGCGGCGCGCGCGTCGGCTCCCGCGCGTCTAGGGGGGTCGCGGGACCTGGACCAGGATCAACCGGAACCCGGGCCGTCCCTGGATGGCGACCCCCGCGGACCCTTCGATGAGTCCGGCCTCGCCCAACTCGATCGGTACTCCGTCGATCGATCCGGTTCCGTTGACGGCATACGCGACCGCGTTGACGGTGTGCCCGACTCTATGGAACGTGGTTCCTTCGTCCGCGAAATCTATGTCGAACGCCTGTAGTCCTACCGTCGATTGGACCGCAGTGTCGGGACCGACGAGCCCCCGGGTCCGTGTGCCATCTGCGGCGAGTCGACCCTCGCTCGCGATGCTTGCTTGAGAGCGGTTGGCCGAGGAGCCGGTTCCCGGGAGGGTCGCGACCACGGACAGCCACCGGAGGGTTTGCCCCTTGCCGGGATTGATGGAATGGGCCACGTTCGTGCCCGCCGTGAGCAGATGGATCGACCGAGCCCCCACCGGTTCCAACGGCCCCGCAGCGTACGAGTAGAGGCCGGATCCCTCGAGAACGTACGTGAGCACTTCGACGCCTTCGTGGGAGTGCGCGGGGAACCGGCGCCGGGGGGTAGCAATCGTCTCCGCTACTCGCTCGATCGGTGGCCACCGGGGCTGGTGAGAGGTTGGGATCACCGCGCGGACGGTCGCGTCCTTCGCGTAGATCTCGCCCGCGACCACTCGGACCGTCATCAGGAGGGAGAGTTACAGACGACTGTCCAATTAACCTAACTCGCGACTTGGACTCCGCCGGGGGTCGGCGACGAGGCTGTCCCGGGTCGGTTCCGGCGCGGAATTGCCCTCCCGTTCGCGCTCTTTTCCCTGCGGAGTCGCGCCCTCGGAATCGCTCCGATCCCGGCCACGTTGATTCCCCAGGGAGTCGAGCGCGCACCACACCGGAAGCTCTTCCCCCAAGGTACGCGGGAGCGCGTCACGACGCTCGAGCGCCAATGGATTGCCCCTTCCGAAGAAGGTTCAAGAGCCGTCTCCGGTCTTTGGACCGGCGATGAAGCGACTGGGTCCGCGTAGAGGGTCCGTACGACCCTGCCCAAGGACCTTCATCAGAGCGAACTCGGAGAACGAGGCGTGGGCATGAACCCGCAGGTCACTGCGGTGCTGAACTCCTTTCGCCACGAGGAGTACTTGTGGCTCGCCGCGGAGTCCATCCTTCGACAGGCCGGCGCCG
>JASHWZ010000137.1 GCA_030043865.1 Thermoplasmata archaeon
CGGTCTCACGGCGGACCACTCGGCCCGGCGGCGATCGAGTCGGGATCGACCACACCGGCGGTCCCGCGTCCGCCGGCCTCGGGGTCCTCCGCGGACGTGCGGGGGACGTGGCCGGTGTAGAAGATCGAGAAGACGAACGCGACGAGGACGCACGCCGCGAGGACCAGGAAGATCTCGGAATAGGTCGTGACGAGAGCGTTCTGGAGCTCGACCGGCGTCGTCGCCCCGGACGACAGCGCGCCCGCCCGCCAGGTCCCGAAGACCGTGAGGAGCGAGATGCCGACGGCGCCGCCGAGGCTCTGCAGGAACCGGGTCACGCCGATCGCGGCGCCGACCTCCCGGGCCGGCGCCTCGTTCTGGACGGCGATCGTGATCCCCGAGAGCGAGAGCCCGAGACCAAAGCCCATGGGGATCAGCGGGAGCACGAGCCCCCCCACCGGCAGGAAGCCGAACGCGAGGACCCAGAGCGGTGTGGAGGCCGTCAGGCCGGCCAGGGCGAGGCCGACGAGCCCGGCGAGCAAGAGCGCCGGGGCGATCATCGTCCGATACGAGACTCGCAGGAGGATCTGCCCGCCGAGCGCGGCACCGAGGATCAGCGGGACCGCGAGGAAGTAGATCACGTCCCGCACGTCGCCCGCCGCGGCGGGGGAGTTCTGGAGCAGGACGATCCCCACGAACACCGAGAGGAACGTGATCATCGCACTGAACACGACCCCCGTGAACAGCATCGCGCCACTGCTCGCGGCGATCACCCGCTGGGAGAGCAGGCGGAGCGGCACGAGCGGTTCGGCCGCGCGCAGCTCGTAGACGAGGAACCCGGCGAACAGGACGACCGTCGCGGCGATGAGCGCGAGAATGCGCGGGTCCGTCCAGGCCCAGCCCGCGTCCGCGACCTGCACGAGGGCGAGCATCAACGTCCCGACCCAGCCCGAGAGGAGGGCCGCGCCGGGGACGTCGAACGTGCCGCGGGAGTGCGGACGCATGGCGTCCACGAACAGGAGGACGACGAACGCCAGCGCGCCGAACGGCAGGTTGACGTAGAAGACCCACCGCCAGGTCGTGACCGCCACGATGGAGCTCCCGACGAGCGGCCCGAGCACGATGGCGATGCCGGCGGCGCCCGAGAGGATGCCGGTGATCCGCGACCGAAGGCTCGGGGGGAACAGGACCGCCACCATCGCGATCGCGACCGGGAAGATCCCGCCCCCGCCGAACCCCTGGACGCCGCGGAAGACGATCAGCTCCGTGAGATTCTGGCTGAGTCCGGCGAGCGCGGAACCGACGATGAAGATCACGAGGCCGACCAAGAAGACGTTCCGGCGGCTCCCGATGTCGGAGAGGCGCGCGAAGATCGGGATCGCGATCGTGGACGAGATCAGGTAGGCGCTCACGACGAACGGCACCCCGTTGGTCGCCCGCAGGTCGGACGCGATCGTCGGCAGGACCGTCGAGACGACGAGGGAGTCCATCGCGCCCATCAGGATCGCGAGGAAGACCCCGAGGAGGACGAAGAACGGGGCGACCCCCCGCAGGCTCGAGAACATCGGTCGTCCGTCCTCGCCGTCGTCGGTCAGCGCCTTGACCCCCACCCTGGCCGCTCCCGTGTCCGTCATCATCCCCGCTCCGACTCGGTCGCCGAGTGCTCCGGACATGACTCATGGTCATTAAAAAGTCTTACGGTCACTTTACCGGGTCAAGGAAGGTAAAATACGCGCTCTTCATGGTCCCGCCGGCGGGAGGGGCGATGCCGAAGGTCGTGGTCGAGTACAAGGACCAGGCGCGCGACCGCATCGTAGACGCCGCGCTCGCCGTGTTCCACTCCAAGGGCTTCCGCTCCGCGACGATGGAGGACATCGCGAAGCAGATCGGCGTCAGCAAGGGCGCGATCTACCTCTACTTCCCGACGAAGACCGCGCTCCTGGCGCAGGTCCAGCAGCGGTCGAGGGAGCGGATCGTCACGGCGTGGCGGCGCTTGATCGAGACCGGGGACGTGGCCGAGGGGATCGCCCGGTCGATCGACGAGGTGTTGTCGGGGGAGGCCGACCCCGGGGTCTGGCACGAGCTGGTCGCCGAAGCGGCGACCGACCCCGAGATCCGCCAAGCCCTGCGCACCGACCACGACGAGGACCTCGTCGCGATGACCGACTTCCTCCGTCGCCTCGAGGCCCGGGGTCGGGTCCGCACGCTGCGCGACCCCAGGACGGTCGCGGGGATCATCCTAGGACTCCTTCATGCCGCGGTGCTCGACTACATGCTTCGGGGACGGAAGGAGGAGTCTCGCGAGCTCCTGGTCCGCGAGCTTCGATATCTCCTCGAGAAGGGACGATGACCGCGTCCGACGTGGACCTCGAGCTACCGGCGGGGTCACGCGACCCCGCGAAGGCCCGCCGCGCGGCGGTCGACCCCGCCCGCCCCGGAGAGAAGTGCCGCGCGCCCGCGGCGCGGTGGGCGCCCGCGATCGACCGCAACAAGTGCGAGGGAAAGAGCGATTGCGTCGACGTCTGCCCGTACTCGGTGTTCGAGCTCGGGACGCTCTCGGACGTTGAGTTCGACGCGCTCACGACCCTCGGTCGGCTGAAGGCCCGACGGCACGAGCGCCGGACCTCGCGCACGCCCCGGGCGGAGGCGTGCCGAGCCTGTGGCCTGTGCGTGGTCGCGTGCCCCGAGGACGCGATCTCCCTGGTCCTTCGACCGTGACCCCGCCCCCGTCCTCCGCCTAGGCGTCGCTCGGGGGCGGGCTCCATCCGGTCGTCTGGGCCCAGTCGTGCGCCCGGCGCAGGAGCGACCAGATCGTCGGCTCCTTCGCCCGCACGTACCCTTCCCGGTCATGGCGGAACGTCTCGGAAAGGCTCCACTTGACCCATGCGTAGTCGGCGGCCGCTTCGGCGTGGGTTCGCAGGAAGTCCCGCAGCAACAGGTTCAGTCGCTCATCGAAGCTCCCGGATTCGCGTACGTGGAGGTGGGTCGCCCGGCTGCCGAGCGGCCCGAGGAAGAACCGCTTCGTGCGGTCCGGGTTCTCCGGTCGGAAGCGGTACCGCAGCTCCTCCAGGGGACGCGCGTACGGTTCGGGGGGCGCGAGGGCCCGGACGGAGAGCTGGATGTCGATGACGGGTTTCGCGTCCAGTCCGGGGACCGAGGTCGAACCGACGTGGTCGATCCGAACCGCGGTCGGACCGACGGCCGAGCGGAGCGCGGCGGCGGTCTCCCGGAACTCCTCGGGCCACGCCGGGTCGTACGGCACGAGGATGATCGGCTCCTCTTCGGACAGGGGCGCCTCCGGCTAGCCGAGGGCGGGTCGGCCGCGGCGGAATCGAGACTCGATCTCCCCGGCGTACCGTTGCCAGACGGCGACCAACCGCTCCCGTGTCTCGTTCTTCGTCGGGTGCCGGGGCGTCACGTACCGTTCCGTCACGAGGAGGTCGAGGCGGGTGCGACGCGGACCGACGGCGGTGAGACGGTAATCGACCGTCTCCCGGTCGTCCTCGTCGATCTGGTCGGTGTGCCACGCCCGGGGCGGGTCGAAGCGGAGCACGTCCACCGCTACGTCGGGGTCCTCGCGCCCCGTCGGCGTCAGGCGGATCCGCAAGCATCGGTGCGGAGACAGACGGATCACCCGGAACTCACGACGCGGTCGCCGGGGCGATAGCCTCCAGTCGTCGCTCCGGTAGTCGGTGCACCAATCGTAGACGTACCGCATCGGCGCCGCGATCACGGTCGCGACCCGCACCGTCTGGGTCGCGTAGACCCGGTGACCCCTTCCCGGCACGCCGCGGTCAATCACGACCGGTATTCGACCGTTGGGGCCCGGACGCGGGGCGGGCGATTAGGGCGACGCCTGACGGAACCATCGCTCGAGGTACGGGACCTCGGAGATTGGGGCGACGGTGCCGGGCTCTTCGCCACCCGGGAAGCGGCCCCGCTCGAACCGGACCCGGGCATCGCGCCAATTGGACGGCGTCTCGCCCTCGACCCGCACGACGTGCGTGAAGTGGTCGACCGCCGGCGGCCTTGCCCCGGCGTGGGCGACGTAGAGCGCGCATCGGGCCCAGGCGAACGCGGAGAGGATCGGAGCGAGCGTCTTCGCCGGGAACGACCCCGAGATCCGGTCCACGTTCGTCACCGCGAGGACGTTCGTGGCGCCCGACGGCGACATCTCCCCCAGGATCTCCTGGATCGTCGAGGGGAGGCGCAGGAACTCCCCGAGGCGAGCGAGCATCGCCGGCGGCTCGTCGGAGCGCACGACATCGAAGATCGCCCGTCGCTTCGGGGACGCATCGGGCGCGAGACCGTGGTCGGGGTCCGCCGACCAGACCCGGCGCTCGTCGAGCCATCCCATCCGCACCGGGTCCCACGGAGAGCGCGGCTCGGACTTCGCCCGGAGGTCCAGCCAGAGGAACCGCGGGCTCGCCTGGCTCCCCAGGCCGTACAGCACGAGGTTCACGAGAGGGCGGGACTCCCCGTAGACGATCGCGGACGGCGCCGGCGGAGACCGCGGGCCTCCGGCCGGGCTCGCGCCGAGCGTCGACGGCGCGGCGAGCGTACGTCGGGGAGACGGTCCCCGCGCAGGGCGCGAGAGCGGGGTCCCTCGATCGTCGGCGACCCGGGGCCGGTCGGCCGATACGTCGTCAAGCCAGCTGGATCGGCGGGGCGGGTCGGCGGTCATCGGGACTCTAGCTCCGGCCAGAGCCGTCCTGGCCCTTCAATGCACCCCGAACGACTTCGCCGTTCCGAACGGGTTCGGCCGGCCCCGGGGGCCGGAAAAGGTTGTCGCGCGCGCAGGATCGGGCGCTCAGCTCCAGAACACGAAGACGACCACCGAGGCGTGGCCGACGTTGACCGTCCCGCTGGCCGGATGGGCGATCTCGTCCGTGCTCGAGGTGACCGTGTACGGATACGACCCGGTCGGGTCGAGGAAGGAGAGCGCCGGGCCCGTGGTCGTCTGCGTGTACCCGTCGAGCGTCACGGACCACGAGGCGCCGCGCGCCAGTCCCGCCTCCTCGAACGTGACCGTGTAGAGCGGGTACGGGACGACCGGGAAGTAGTCGCCGCCATAGTCGATCAGCCCGCTGTTGTTGTACGGCAGCACCCCGTACGGGTCCGCGGCCGTCCCGTAGTTCCACCAGTAGTTCCCGGCGACGTACGAAAGGCCGAGGATGCTGCCCGAGAGCCGCCAGCCGTTCACGACGTGGACGACGGACGCGGGCTCGGGGAAGACATCCCACGCGTCGATCCACGTCGTGGGCACGCCGTCGAACGAGTAGACGTTGTACGCCGGGACGTACGCGGTGATCGCGGTGACGAACGCGTTGTTGTAGATCAGGTCCCCCGACTCGAACAGATAGAGCCCGAGGCCCTCGTCGTAGAACAGGACGAACTCCGGCGCCGTCGTGACAGGCACGGCAACCTCGAAGACGTTCCCCCAAATCGTGTTCGCCGTCCCACCGAAGAGGAACAGCCCGATGCTCTCCACCTGGAAGGTGTTGCCGGCGACGAGGGTGTTGGTCGTGTTCCACAGGACGACGCTCGCCTGCGACTCGAGGCTCGCGTCGGCGAACACCCAGCCACTCAGGTCGCTCGAGTCGACCAGCGACGCGTGGTCCGTCCCGTAGAAGTCCACCGCGAGCTGCTGGGTCGAGGGGAGGTACGGGGCGTACCCGTTGTCGGCCTCCCAAGCGAGCGACAGCGGGACCGTGAACGACGGTGCCTTGTCGACCGCGACGTACGCCGTGGTGTCGACGAGCTGGATCCCCGGGAATTGCGGGAAGAAGTAGTCGTTGTACTGACCGAACAACGCGTTGATCGTGCCGGGTTCGTTGTTCTCGAGGACGTACGGATTGCCCACTGACCCGGTGCCCCCGGGTTGCGAGATCGCGCTGAGCTGCCCGTTCCCGGTCGCCCAGAGCGGAGTGTACACGCCGAGCGCCCGGTCGGACGCGAGGTGGGCCGTGACCGCGCCCGAGCCGGCGATCGTGTCCGTCTGCGGGGCGTACTCGCTGAGCAGCACGTCGTAGCTGTACGTGCCGGGCGGGAGCTCGTAGGTGGCGGTGCCCGACGCCGGCACCGGGGCAAAGGCGGCGGTGTTCGCGTCGAACGGACTGCCGCTCGAGCCGAAGACGAAGGCGTTCGCCGGACTGACCCGCAACGTCTGGGTCACCTCGCCGAACCCCGGGGCTCCGACGACGCCGTAGAGCGGCCCCAAGTCCGCGGGCCCGGGTCCGAGATGGACGGTCGGGTCGCTCCCGCCGGAGGCCCATTCGGCGATCCCGGTGACCGTCTCACCGGTCTCGCTGCCGAACGAGTACGCGGCCGGGACCGGCGTGTATCGTGTCGAACCTTTGGACTGGAGGTAGAGTTGCATCGTCGCGTCGATGTTGAGGATGGTCGACGTCGAGCCGCCCCCGTCCCCGCCGAGGATCAGCTCGGCGTCGAGCGGGATGTATCCGGTGCCGCTCAACTCGTTCCCGCTCACCTCGAACAGCGGGGTCGGAGCCGAGATGTGGTGGCCGGAGATCGGCTGCGAATTGAACACGACGGTGTCGAACGTCCCGCCGCTCACCCCGGCGGGCGAGGAGATCGCGTACGCGAACGTGACGGCGGAGTCGCCGTCGATCGTCGTCAGGTTGGTGTAGAAGTTGATGGTGAACGGTTCGGGTGCGTAGATCGACGGCCCGTACGGGAAGAAGTACCCGAAGCCCGGGTCGTAGGAGCCCTGCCCCGCGATCACCGTGTTCGCGGAGAAGTTGAAGTCGACGCTGGTGAAGTTGACGATCGCGTCGGCGAGGTTCAACGTGTGGGTCCCCTGCATGTAGTAGTAGACGTCCTGGGTCCACATCTGGTAGCTCGAGTCGCCGAACAGCGTCACCCCGGTCGCGATGGCGTTGAGCTGGGCCGTGTACTCGTCCGGCCCCGCGCTGTCGAGGTAGAGGAGGCTCAGCTGGTTCATCGTCAGGCTCCCCTCGACGCTCTGGTAGTAACTCTGGGTCGCGACGTTCACGCCGCCCTCGTCCTGGATCCCGTAGTAGGCGATGCCCATCGGGGAGGGGACGGTCCCAGCGGAGGGCGTGATCATGCCTTTCTGGACGGGCGTGGAGGTATCGAGGCTCGGAAGGAGTTGACGGTCCGCGGGGACCCCGGCCCGTGTCTCGGCGGCCGCCATGCGGCCGACCGAGGCCGCCGCCGTCGCCGAGAGACCGCCGGCCGAGGAGACTGCGCCCGTCGATGCCGCGGGAGCGACCGCCCCCGCCGTGCCCGAAGCCGGCGCGGCGACCGACGCGCCGGAGGAGACCGACGCGGGGGTCGAGATGACCCCAGTTCCGCCGTCCGCCGGACGGGCCGTCACGGGGGACGGCACGAGCATTATCGCCGCGATCGCCACGACCAGCACCAATAAGATCCGACGGGGCGCGAGCATGGTGCGCCCGGAACCCGGTAACGATAGTTAAGCGCTCACTTCGCCGCGATCGTCTCTCCGGCGGAGCGAGGAGTGAGACGGTCTTGGCGCCGCGCGAAAGCGACTTCCGTCCCGCGGGGTCGTGGTCCGGCCGGTCCCGGGTGCCGATGAGCGAGTACGACGCGATCGTGGTGGGTCTCGGCGGCGCGGGGGCGTCTTCGGCGGCCTTCCTCGCTGCGGCCGGGTCGCGGGTGCTCGGACTCGAGCAGTTTGGGCCGACGCACGCGCGGGGCTCCTCGCACGGTCGCACCCGCATCTATCGGACCGCGTACTTCGAGGGCCCGGCCTACGTGCCGCTCGTCCAGCGCGCGCAGGAGCTCTGGCAGCGGCTCGAGACGTCGTCCGGGGTCCCGATCATCCGAAGGACCGGGGGGTTGATGATCGGCGCGCCGGACGCACCGACCGTGGCCGGCGCGCTCCGCACGGCGGCCGAGTGCCACCTCGACCACGCGTCCCTCACGGCCGACGACCTTCGCAAGCAGTTCCCCCAGTTCGCGGTGCGGGACCACGAGGTCGCCGTCTGGGACCCCGACGCGGGGGTCCTCTTTCCGGAGAACTGCATCCAGAGCTACGCGGCAGCGGCCGTGGAGCGAGGGGCGGAACTCCACTACGGAGAGGCCGTCGCCTCCTGGACCGCACGGGACGGTACGGTGACCGTCCGCTCTTCGGCCGGCGAGTACCGTGCCCGCTCGCTCGTCCTCACGGCGGGGGCGTGGACGTCCCGGATGGCGGGCGACCTCTCGCTGCCCCTCACGATCGAGCGTCAGTTCGTGCTGTGGTTCCCGTCCGCGCATCCCGGGTTCACCTCGCCCGCGACGATGCCGGTCTTCCTCTGGGATCGGGGCGGCGAGCGCCACGCGTACGGGATCCCGGATTTCGGCGATGGGGTCAAGCTCGGCACCTGGGTCGGGAAACCGGCCGCCACGCCCGAGACCGCCGACCGGACGTTCCGGGAGGAGGACGCGCTCCCCGTCCGAGCGTTCGTCCGGGAAAGCTTGCCGGACCTGGT
>JASHWZ010000015.1 GCA_030043865.1 Thermoplasmata archaeon
CCTCGCATGAAGTAGTCGAGCGCGAGGTTCTCGAGGAGCACGAAGAACACCTCGTACTGGGCGACGTCGACCGCCTGGCCGTGGCCGGTCCGCTCGCTGTGGATGAACCCCATGAGCGCGGCCGTGGCGGCGGCGAGACCGGTCACCGTGTCGTTGAGCGCGGTGCCCGAGCGCATCGGCGGTTCGGGGTCGGGGCGCCCCTGGAGGGAGAGAAACCCGCTGAACGCCTGCGCCGTGAGGTCGTACGACGGCGCGGCGAGGCGGGCGGGCTCGCCCGTCCGGCCGTACCCCGAGACGTGGACGATCGTGACCCGAGGGTTCGCCTGCCACACCGCCTCGTCCGAGAGGCCCAGCTTCTCGTACGTTCCCGGACGGGAGGACTCGATCCAGATGTCGGACGCCCGTACTAGGTCGAGGAACACTTCGCGCCCCTCGGGCGTCCGGACGTCGAGCCCCACGGAGAGCTTGTTCCGCGAGTACTGCACCCACGACTCCGAGACCTGCTCACCGGACGCGCCGCCCGAGAGCAAGGGCCGCAGGCTGCGCGTGGCGTCCGCGTACGGGGGCCCGAACGGGGGTCCCTCCACGTGGACGACCCGCGCCCCGAACTCTCCGAGGTACGTGGCGGCCCACGGCCCCGCGACGAACCGGGCGGATTCGAGCACCCGAAGACCCGACAGCGGGCCGAACGTCGGCACGCCGCCCGGCGCCGTCGCGTCGCCGGTCACGTCGCTCGAGCCGGGCGCTCCGCGATAAACCCCAAGGTTCCGTACGGAACCCCGGGGACCAAATAGCGCACCGAGGTCGAACGCCCGATGTCGGACGCACCGTGGGACCGGTTCGAGGGAGAGCGGTTCCGAGACGAGCTCACGAAGTACAAGATGGCGCACCACCCGTTCAAGACGCACCCGTTCTTCGACCGTCTCGAGCGCGGCGAGGTGCCCCGTCCGCTCGTCCAGGCGTGGGTCAAGCAGTTCTACCCATGGCTCGCCTCCGTCCCGATTGCGATGGCGGAGCGGTTCTCGAACTGCTCCTGGGAGCCCGCGAACGACCGATACCGCCGGATGATCCTCGACCAGCTGGTCGAGGAGGCGGGCGACCCGAAAGGGAAGGAACCGGGGCACCCGGAGCTCTGGCTCCGGTTCTGCGAGGGCCTCGGAGTCCCCCGGAGCGAGGTCCAGTCGGCGCCGCTCCTCCCGAGCACGATGGTCGCGATCGACGACTTCCTCTACACGAATCGGATCAACTCGTTCTACGTCTCGGCCGCGGGTTCCTCGGAGCCTCCGAACGTCGAGCTCTGCGCCCGCCTCCTCCCCGCGTTTCGGACGCACTACGGCGTCGACGAGGACCATCTCGAGTACTACCGGCTCCACGTCACCGCCGACGTCGAGCACAGCGAGTGGATCGGCCAGATCGTCGCCGGGTTCGCGAACAGCCCCGGCGTGCGGAAGCAGATGTGGGAGCAGATGCTCCGAGGATTCTCGATCCACGCGCTGCTCGTGGACGGGGTCCTCGCCGCCGACGGGGCGGCGGCGCCGTCGGGCAAGCATAAATAATGGGGGGCAGGTTCCGGGGGCTGATGGCAGCGTCCGCCGGCCGGGCCGTCCGCTCGCGTCCGGGCCGGAAGGCTGCCGCGACCTGGCTCTGGTGAACGGGAGGCGCCGGGAGGGCGCCCCCGACGTGATCCCACCGCGGACGGGTTGGCGCTGCTCGGCGGCCTCCCTTCGAACGAAGAACGAAGGAGGAAACCGATGTACGGAAAAACGATCCGACTGCGCCGCCTGTTCCCGAACCCCGAGCGCAAGCTGTTCTCGGTCCCGCTCGACCACGCGCTCTCCATGGGCCCGATCGACGGGATCGAGGAGCTCGCCCCGCTCGCGCGCGAGCTCGTCGACGGCGGCGCCGACCTCCTGATCGTCACCAAAGGGGCGGTGCGGGAGCTCGCTCCGGTGCTCGGCCCGACGACCTTGCTGGGCGTGCACGTCTCTGCCTCGACGAGCCTCGGACCGACCTCGAACCACAAGCGGCTGGTCGGCTCGGCGGCCGAGGCCGTCGGTCTCGGCGCCGACCTGCTCTCGGTCCAGGTGAACTTCGGGGTCCCGGAGGAAGGCGACATGCTGACCGACCTGGGGACCGCGGCCGACCAGTGCCGGCAGCTCGGGCTCCCCCTGCTGTGCATGGCCTACGTCAAGAAGACCGGCGGCGGAACGCCCGACGAGCTGCGCCACGCGGCCCGCGCCGCGGCCGACCTCGGGGCGGACATCGTGAAGACGAGCTACCCCGGGTCGGTGGAGGAGTTCCGCGCGCTCTGCCGAACGACCCCGGTGCCGGTCCTCATCGGTGGCGGGGTCCGCCTCGACGACGAGTCGGCGTTCCTGCGTCTCATCGAGGAGAGCGTCCGGGCGGGCGGCGCCGGAATCTGCATCGGCCGGAACCTCTTCCAGCGTCGGCCCGTCGGGCCGCTCGCGCGGCGGATCTCGAACCTCTTGCACGGGAACTGACGGAGTCGTTCGATGACGCGCGACCGGGTGACGATCGCACTCCCACGGGGGGATGCGGGCGCCCGGGCCTCCGTGCTCGAGCGCGCCCGCCGGCGCGGTTTCGCGCGGTTCCTGGACCGGGACGATCCGGCGGTGGCCGCCGCCGAGGGTGAAGAGGTGATCCGCGGCGACGGAGACCGGCTGCGGGCGGCCGGACCGGGCGGCACCGATGTCGAGGTCGTCCGGGTCGACACCGCGGAGTCGCTCGAGCGCCGGCTCGGCGCCGTAGCTCCCGGGGGTATCCTCGCCATCGAGTGGGCCGGGGACCGCGTGATCCCTCTCGAGAACGCGATCGCCGTGCGGGGACGGCGGTTCTCGATCTGGGTGCTCGCGCGCCACCCGTCCGAGGTACCGGGAGCCCTCGGCGCGCTCGAGCATGGCGCCGACCGCGTCTTCGTCGAGGTCGCCTCGCCGGAGGAGGTCGACGCGCTCGAAGCCCTCGTGGAGGGACCGACCCCTCGCCATCTCGAGTGGGTCACCGCGCCGGTCGTCGCCGTCCGTCCGGGCGGCGTGGGGGACCGCGTCCTCGTCGACACGACGTCGCTCCTCCGTCCGGAGGAAGGGCTGCTGGTCGGCAGCGCGGCGGCGTTCCTCTTCCACGTCGCCAGTGAGGCCGTCGGGTCGAAGTTCAGCCGTCCGCGGCCGTTCCGGGTGAACGCGGGGGCGGCGCACTCCTACGTCCTTCTGCCCGACGGCTCGACCCGCTATCTCTCCGAGCTCGTCGCGGGAGACGCCGTGCTCGTCGCGCAGCCGACCGGAGCGACGAGGACCGCTCGCGTCGGTCGCATCAAGATCGAACGCCGCCCGCTCGTGATGGTGACCGCGGAGGACGCGGGCACCCCGCGGACGGTGTTTGTTCAGGAGGCCGAGACCGTCCGACTGTCGACCGAGCGCGGCCGCGTCCCGTCCACCGAGGTCGCCGTCGGCGCGCGCGTCCATGCGATCCGGCTTCCGCCGGCCCGCCACCTCGGGCGCGCCGTCGAAGAGACGATCGAGGAGCGCTGATGGCCGAACTCCCGCTACTGGTCGTCACCCTCCCGGCCCGGGGCCTCCCCGCGGCCCGCGAGGAGATCCCCCGGGCACGGGACGCCGGCGCGGATGTGGTGGAGCTCCGCATCGACCGCTGGCCCCCCGGGGAGCGTGAGCACGTGGGGGAGCTGCTTCCGTCGCCGATTCCGTTGATGGTCACCCTTCGTTCCCGCGCCGAAGGCGGGGAAGGTCCGGATTCGGCGGAGGATCGCCAGCCGACGCTGCGCGCGGCCGCGCGCCTGCCGAACGGTTGGCTGGACCTGGAAGAGGACCGAGACCTCGGTCTGCTCTCCGAGCTACCGGCCGGCGCGTCGCCGCTCCTCGTCCTCTCGACGCACCTTTCCGAAGGAACCTTACCCGACGACCTCGTCGCGAGGTCGCATCGCCCGTTGCCGCCGAACGCGATCCGCAAGATCGTGCTGCCCGCTTCGGTAGGACGTCTGGTCAACGAACTCGTCCCCGCGCTGGACGCCGCCGCCGGCGGATCGACCGTCGTGCTCACCACCGGCGCTTCCGGCCCGCTGCTGCGCGCCGACGCGATGCGGCGGGGGTTCCCGCTGGTCTACGCCGCGCTACCCGCCGGGCCCGGCCTCCCCGCGGCCGCACCGGTGGAACCGAGCCAGATCCCGGTGGACCGACTGCGATGGTACTTCGAAGGGGGCCACGACCGACCCCTCTTCGCGCTGCTCGGTCGACCCGTGGGCCACTCCCAGAGCCCGTATCTCCACTCCCGGTGGATGCGGCGCAGCCGGCATCACGGCCTTTACGTCGCGCTCGAGATCGGGACCGAGACCGAGTTCGTCGAGGCGCTCGAACCGCTCGCCCAGATGGGCCTGCGCGGTGCGAACGTCACTCACCCGTGGAAGACGGCGGCCCTCGCGTCGGCGACGCGCGTCGGGAACGGAGCCGAGGTCACCGGGGTCGCGAACTGCCTGACGTTCCGCGATGGAGAGGTCGAGGCGGAGAACACCGACCTCGCCGCCGCCCTCCGCCGGCTGGAGGAACTGCGTTCGGACGGCCGGTGGGATGGAGGGGAACTGCTCGTGGTGGGGGCGGGCGGCTCGGCCGCCGCGACCCTCGCGGCCGCGCGCGAGCTCGGAAGCCGTGCCATGATCCTGGCGCGCTCGGACGAGAAAGCGGGCGCGCTCGCGAGCCGGCTCGGCGCGCGGGTGCTCACGGCCGAGGAGACGAGGCCGTTCCGGCTCGTGGTTCAGGCCACCGACGTCGGACGGGCGGGGGCATCGCCCCTGGAACTCCCGCTCGAGCGAGCGGTCGGGCCCGGGACGCTCGTGCTCGACTGGGTCTACTCGGCGGACGACGACCTCGTGCGCCGAACGACGCGGGATCGCGGCGGGGACTACGAGGACGGCTGGCGGCTGCTCGTCTACCAGGCGGCGGCGAGCTACGGCGTCTGGTGGGGGGTCGAGCCGGACGCGGACGAGGTCTCGGCGACGATCCGGGAGGGGCCATGCGGGGCGTAGGCGAGGCGACCGGCGCGATCACGATCGTCAACGCATTGCCCACGGGCGTCGGAGCGGCGGTCGGGATCGAACTTCGCGCCCGCGCCGAGGTCGAGCTCCACCCCGCCGGCTCTCGGGGTCGCTGGGACGTTCGCCTACCCCCCGATGCCCGCACGCCCCTCGTCATCGCTTCGCTCGACACCGCGCTCAACCGGTTCGCGCCGGGAAGCGCGGGTACCGCAAGCGCCTCCGTCCGGTCGGAGATCCCGCCCGCTCGAGGGTTGAAGAGCTCGAGCGCCGTCAGCTCCGCGGTCATCCTCGCGGTGGCCGCCGCGACCGACGCCTCGCCGCCCCCGCTCGAGGTCGCCCGACTGTCGGCGAGTTCCGCCAAGGCGTCGGGGGTGAGCGCGACCGGCGCGTTGGACGATGCGCTCGCGGGTCTATCCGGCGGCGTGGTCGTTACGGACAATCGCACCGGAACGCTGCTCGCGAGCTACGACCTCCCGGGCGGCCTAGCGGTCGCGCTCCTGGTGCCGCGCGCGACCCACCGGCCGTCACCGGAGTGGTCCGCCGCCTTCGCTCGCTTTGGGGATCGCGGCCGGTCGGCGGCCGGCGCCGCGCAGGGCGGCGATTGGGCGACGGCCATGCGGCTGAACTCGGAGATCGTCGAGCAGGTCGTCGGCTACGAGTACCGTGAGGTGCGAGCGGAGCTCGAACGGCGAGGGGCCGTGGCGGCGAGCGTGAGCGGCATGGGTCCGGCGCTCGCGGCGATCGCTCCGGAGGCCCGGCTCACCGGGGTCCTCGATGCGATGCCGACTCGGGTCGGCGAACCCCGCTCCGTCCTCCTCTCGCGCAACGGGGCGGCCCCGAACGGAGGCCGGTCGTGAGCGCGCGGACGGTGCGCCCCGGAGTCGCCCACGGAACGGTGCGAGCTCCGCCGTCGAAGAGCTACACGCATCGCGCGCTCGTGGCGGCTCACCTGTCCGGGCGCCGGTACATTGTCGACCGTCCGCTGGTCGCGGACGATACCCGTGCCACGGCCTCCGCGATCCGGCGCCTCGGTTCTTCGGTTCGGGTCGCGGCGGGGCGATGGACCGTTCGCCCCGACCGACGCGACCACTCCCGCCGGGTTTCGATCAATTGCGGGGAGTCGGGTACGACGCTGCGCCTCGTCGCCCCGCTCGCCGCGCTGTCCGGGCGACGGGTCCGGCTCGAGGGACGCGGGCGACTTCCCCGTCGCCCGATCTCCGCGCTCTTTCGAGCGCTCGAGCATCTCGGCGCGACGTGCCGAACGCCGGCCGACGGGTCGGGTCTCCCCGCGGTCGTGGAGGGGCCGCTGCACGGCGGCACGGTCCGGTTGGACGCGTCGCAGAGCTCGCAGTTCGCCTCCGCCCTTCTGCTCGCGCTGCCGACCGTCCAGGGACCGTCCCGGCTCGACCTCGTCGGACCGATCGTGTCGGAACCGTACATCGAAGCGACCCTGCGGGTACTCGACTATCACGGGGTCGAGTACCACCGGCGCGGCCGGCGATTCTACCTACCCGGCGGGCAGCGATATCGGGGAACTCGATTCGATGTCCCGGGAGACGCGTCCTCCGCGGCCTACCTCTGGGGCGCGGCCGCCCTTACCGGGGGCCGAGTGAGCGTCACCGGTGTGCCCTCCGGCTGGCCTCAGGCCGACCTCGCGATCCTGGAGCTGCTAGGGCGGGCCGGGGCGAACGTCCGCGCGAACGGCCGAGCAACGACGGTGGAAGGGCGGCCGCTCCATCCGTTCACGGCGGACTTGACCCGCTCTCCCGACATGTACCCTCTGGCCGGCGTGATCGCCGCGGCCGCTCCCGGGACGAGTCAGCTGACCGGCGCGCCCCACATCGTCTTCAAGGAGTCCGACCGAAGGGCCGGCACGATCCGGATCGTCCGCGCGCTCGGCGCGGAGGTCCGCTCCGATCGCGAGGGCCTCACGATCCGGGGTCGCGCTCCGCTCCGACCGGTCCGCCTACCCGACCTCGACGACCACCGACTCGTGATGAGCGCCGCGGTCGGCGCGCTCGCCGCGACCGGACCCTCGTCGATCGGTGACGCGTCCGCGGTCCGGAAATCGTTCCCCGACTTCTGGAGCGTGCTCGACGCACTCCGGGAGGGGGCGGACGCATGATGGAGTTCGGAGAGAGGTTCCGGGTGGCGGTGTTCGGCAGCAGCCACGG
>JASHWZ010000138.1 GCA_030043865.1 Thermoplasmata archaeon
CGACGCTCTCTCCACCGACGGCCATAAGTGGAGGGGCCCGTCATAGTTCGCCCGGTCCCCGTGGCTGCACCGCCGTCCCCCGCGTCGTCGCCCCCGGACAAACCGGCCGTTCCGCAGCTCGCGCACTCGCTCACCCTGAGCTCCGGCGCGGTCTTCGCGGTCAGCGTCGTCACCCAGCTCCTCGGCGTCATCGCGACCTACTTCCTCGCCCGGCACATCGGGATCAGCCCGGCCGGCGTCGCGCTGATCGGTACCGCCCAGCTGTTCCTCCTTTACGCGTCGTCCATCAACGGACTCGCGGACCTTCGCTTGGGGACCGCGTACAGCTACTTCCTCGCGCGCGGGAAGCCGCCGCGCGAGAACACCACGAGCTACCTGCTGATCGGCATGGTGCTTGATGCTGCAGTCGTCATCGTGCTGTTCTTCGTCGCGCCGATCTCGTTCGACGGGTCGGCGCTCGTTCACGGCTCCACCGAGTGGTTCGACCTCGGGCTGTTTCTCACGCTGCCGATCCTCTGGTCGTTCTCCGGTCTCTACAACAGCATGTTCATCGGCCTCGGCAATTCGCTCAAGGCCCAGTACCCGACCCTCGTCGAGGGTCTCGTCCGGCTCGGGGCCCTGGTCTACGCGGCGTTCTATGTCCACTCCGTCGAGGGGCTGGCGATCGCGTACGTTCTCGGCGCGATCGCGTCGACGCTGTTCAGCCTGCCCGAGCTCCTGCCGCAGCTGGGGAAGTTCAGCTGGAAGGAGACGACCGCGCTCTTTCGCTACTCCTGGCCGCTCCTCGGCGCCCTCTTCGTGAACTACGTCGTGACGAACCTGACCCCGCTGCTCGTGAAGAGCCTCGGCCTCGTCCAGTTCTCGGTCTACCTCGTCGCGAACGGCTGGAGGATCCTCGTCCTATCGTTACCCGCGGCGGTCACCACTCCCCTCTTCCCCTACTTGGCCGGCCTCCATCGCACGAAGGAGTACGAGGCGGTCCGTCGGGGCACGTGGCAGGCTCTGCGCTACTCCGCGATGCTCCTCGTGCCCGGGGTCGTGGCCCTCGTCATCTACCGGACCAACTTCTTGAACGTCTTCACGAACAGCATCTACGCGACCCAGGGTTCCCTCCCTCTCGCGATCCTGGTGGTCAGCGCGCTGCCGCTCGCGCTCAGCCAGATCATCCAGTCCAGCATCAACGCGATCGGTCGTCAGCGACTCGAGCTGTACATCTCCGTGACGCAGATCGGAGTGCTGCTGGTCGCCCAGGCGATCCTGTTCCCCCAGCACGGGATCTTTCCGATCTTCTGGCAGGTCGTGCCCCTCCGTCTCGACCCCGGTCTGGTCGCCGCCTCGACCGCGGTCCTCCTCTCCTCGATCGCGGCGCTCGCCCTCAACGCCTACTTCATGGAGCGACTGATCCAGGTCCACATCCGGCCGGGCCCGATCCTCGCGATCACGGCGAGCGCGGCACTCTCCTTCGCGGGGCTCTGGCTCCTCAACCACGCGCACCTCTATCCGATCAGCACGAGCTACGAGCTGCTCAGCGCCGTGGTCGTCGGCTTCGCGATCTACTTCGTGGTCCTGGCCGCGGTCGGCGAACTGACCCGCTCCGACGTGCGTACGATCGGCTCCTCCTTGGGCCTCCCCGCCTGGTTCTACGAACCGTTCACCCGCCTCTGCTGGCGGGAGTCGAGCCCCGGCCTCGTCCCGGTCGACCTCACGCGCGCTCAGGGGTTCCAAACGACCGAGCTGCCCGAGACATTCACCGGAACCCGGGAGCTTCCCGAGGTCGTACCGTACTACACGGAAGAGGGCCCCCCGGCGCCCGAAGAGGCCGAGCGGCCGAAGAAGTGAGGGCGTCGGTGCCGTAGTCCACGCTCCTGATCCGGCACGGCCCCCGAACTTCGGGTGCCGACGGCGCGATGGTCTTCCCCTCGTCGCGGGACGAAAGGGGCACGTTTGTCACTCGCATCGCGACTCGCCCGGACCACCGACCGGTGAGCCCAACGGACGAAAAATGTCGCTGCCCGCGCGTCACAGAGCTTAAAGCCCGGCATCCGGTCGTCGGTGCGAGGCACGACCGATGATCCACCTGGAAGTCCGCCCCGCGGCCGTCGAGCAGGTCAAGACGTTGATCCGGGGCCAGAAGCCCGAGATCGGGGTCCGCGTCTACGCCCAGCCGGGCGGAGGCGGGTGCTGCGGAGGCGGGAGCGCAGTGCAGTTCGGGCTGGCCTTCGCGAAGCCGCGGTCCGACGACGAGGTCCTCCCGGCCGACGGGTTCTCGCTGTTCGTCGACCCGACGAGCACCAAGTTCGTCGATGGGGCGGTCATCGATTACGTCGAGGACCTCAATCAGTCCGGCTTCAAGATCACGAATCCCACACTCCCCGAGCCCGACGCGGCGGGTCGGTCCGGCGGGTGCGGTTCCTGCGGCAGCAACTCCGCCAACGGCGGCGGTTGCGGCTGCGGGGACCACTGAACGGACGGGGTACAACGCCGCGCGTCGGACCAGTTCTACCGTCGTCGACGGTCGACGCCGATCCCTCCCGCCTCGGCGGCGCCGGACGGCGTGCGAGGAGCCCTTCGGTTAAGTACCGTGTCGAGGTCGGCGGCGTCCCATGAACGGTGAGGCCCTTCGGAGCGTCGACCTCCGCAAGACGTACGAGTCCCGGGGCGCGCCCCGGGTCGAGGCGCTGCGCGGGGTCTCGATGGAGGTCCACCGCGGGGAACGGGTCGCCCTCCTCGGGCGCAACGGCGCCGGGAAGACGACGTTCCTCAAGATCGCCTCGACCCTCCTGCGTCCGAGCTCGGGCAGCGTCGAGGTGTTCGGGGTCGACGTCACCCGAGCGCCGGAGAAGGCCCGTCCGTACATCGCGGTCGTGCCGCAGGAGGGGAAGCCGTTCTTCCACCTCACGCCGCGGGAGCAGGTCTACACGTACCTGCGGGCCCGAGGGTTCGCTCGGGAGACCGCGAAGAGCCGGACTCAGGACGCGCTCGCCCGGATGGGGCTCGACGGGTTCGCGGACCGGCTGTCGATCACGCTCTCGGGCGGACAGCGCCAGCGCACGATGGTCGCCACCGTGATCGCGACCGAGGCACCGCTACTGTTCCTCGACGAACCCACGATCGGCATGGACCCGTTCGCCCGCCGCGAGGTGTGGTCATCGCTGCGCGACCTCACCCAGAAGGGGTCGACGATCCTCCTGACGACCCACTACCTCGACGAGGCGGAGGTGCTGAGCCACCGGCTCTACATCGTCGAGAGCGGGGTGGTCCTCTCGAGTGGGACCGCCGAGGAGCTGAAGCGCTCGGTCGGCGGGACCTTGAAGGTATTCATCGCCGAGGGCGCGGCCCAGGTCGAGCGGTTCCGCTCGTTCGGCACGTGCGTGACCGACGGGCTTTCGCTCACCGTGATCGTGAACCCGGCCCGCCTCGCCGAGGTGATGGAGGTCGTCGAGCGGTCGGAGATGACCGCAACGGTCGGCCCCGTGACGCTCGAGGAGGCGTTCCTGCGCGCCGTTGGACGGTCGATCAATGAGGACTAGCGACGCGCTCGCCCCTGCCCGGCCGTTCGCCGGCACGTTCGCGTTCCTCTGGACCGAGGTCCTGGTGCAGAAGAACGAGTCGCTCGCGATGGTCACCTCGATGGTGGTGCCCGGGGTGCTGCTCGTCTTCGTGGAGATCCTCGACCCGTCGCTGATCGGGGTCGCGCTGGTCGGCGCGATCCTGTTCTCCACGTTCACGATGGGCCAGCGGGTCCTGAACGAGGCGGCGTACCTCCGGATCGACCACAAGGCGAACGACCTCTACCTCGCGGGCCCGCTCACGCCGGAGGCGTACTTCCTCGGGATGTCGTTCGGCATCCTCCTCGTCTACCTCACGCCGACGGTCTTCCTCGCGGTCCTCGCGACGTTCGTCGTGCCGCTCTCCCTCGCGGTCGGGCTCGAGCTCCTCGCCCTCGCCACCCTCGTCTGGTTCTCGGCGGCCTCGATCGGCTACATCTTCTCGACGTTCTTCCGGGACAACCGCGCGATCTGGGCGTACTCGAGCCTGTTCTTCAACGTCTTCGGGGTCCTCGCGCCGGTCTTCTACCCGATCGGGCTGTTTCCCGCGGCCCTGCGCCCGGTGGTGCTCCTGATGCCGCCGAGCGCCGCCGCCGCGCTCCTGCAGTCCGCGATCGGCGCCGCGACGCTGTCCTCCGGGGAGGTCGCCCTCGCGTCGGTCGGGCTCGTGGTCGAGACCGTCGCGCTCGTCGTCCTCGCCATCTGGTGGGCGCGCCGCACCGTGAGGGCCGACTGATGGCGACGGCCAGCGAGCCGTTCCCCGGCGTGCCGACCGAGGGCCGGTCGCTGCCCGCCTTCGGCCTGGTCGGCTGGCGCTGGATCTCGCGGAACCCGGCGGTCGCGATCACGCCGATCCTGCTGCCGTTCATCTTTCTCTACTTCCTCTCGCTGATCTCCCCGCCCTCGCTCCTGCCGCTCGAGATCGTCGGCGCGATGCTGTTCACGATGCAGAACATCGGCTCCTGGACGCTCGGCGACAGCGCGTTCTGGCGGATCGAGTGCTCGCTCCAGGACCTGTTCGTCGCGAGCCCGCTCTCCCGGATCCGGTACCTGTTCGGCATCGCGTTCTCGAACCTGATCGCGATGCTGCCCGCGCTCGCGATCCTCACCGTCCTCCTCGCCTACGTCGGCGGGGAACGCGGGCACCCGCTCACCCCGCTCGCGGGGGTGGCGCTGTTCGCCGCGCTGTTCACGATGTGGGTGCTCTTCTCCTCGGTCGGGATCGCGATCTCGAGCCGGATCACGACCCAACGGGAGATCTGGCCGGTGGGAAATCTCACCTTCACGATCCTCGGGATGCTCTCCCCGCTGTACTACCCGCTGTCGGCGCTGCCGCCGCTCTGGCAGGACGTCGCCCGGTTCCTCCCGACGACGTACGCGGCCCTCCTGGTCCAGGGGGCGCTCGGGATCACCCCGGCCTCGCTCGGGGAGCTCGGCCTGTACGCGGGCCTGCTCGCCGCCTGCGCGCTCGTCGGGCTCGGGATCACCCTGCGCCTCTACCGCTGGGGCGAAGCATAACCCGCGCGTCAGCAAACGTTCAAGCGGGGTTCGACCATGGTACTCGCGGTGCGCGTCCCGTTCCCGGAACCGAACCCCCAGTTCTCCCGCCCGTGCTCCGGCCGGGGGGCGTCCCACGTCGAGCTTCCGATCCGTTCGTTCCTTGACGGAGGACGGTAGGTACACCGAACGATGGGCAACGACGAGTTCGACGAGATCCTGAGCGCGCTCGACCGCGAGACCGCCCGCATCCGCGTGCGGGCCGAACCGCGCCGGTACAACAAGCCGGCGACCGTGATCAGCGGGTTCCCGCCGGGGGTCGACCTCGCGGAAACGACCCGCTCCTTGAAGAACCGCCTCGCCACGGGCGGCTCGGTCGTGGACGGCGAGGTGTACCTGCAGGGCGACCACCGCGCCCGGATCCGCGACGAGCTCGCGCGGCTCGGCTTCGACCCCGAGACGATCGAGGTCTCCGACGCCCCGCTCCCGAAGCGGGGCCGCCACGGGTGACGGTCGGTCCGGCGGGAACGGCGCCGGCCGGCCCGGCGACCGGCAGTATATCGCGCGTAATTTACCCCCTTTGGACGCCGATTGTGCGGGACGTCGAGGGTATATCCTCGGGTGCCCCGGCCCCCGCCGGAGTTCCATGGCCGCCTACGCACATGCCGACACGCTCGTGGAGAACGACTGGCTCGCCGACCATCTCAAGGACCCGAAGGTCCGCGTCGTCGAGGTCGACTACGACCCCGCCGCGAACTACGAGCTCGGCCACGTGCCGGGCGCCGTGCTGTTCGACTGGCGCAAGGACATCAACGACCCGGTCCGCCGCGACATCCTCTCGGAGGAGGCGCTCACGGCGCTCTACCACCGCGCCGGGATCGACCCCGACACGACGGTCGTCCTGTACGGGGACTTCAACAACTGGTTCGCGGCGTTCGCGTTCTGGGTGCTCACCTATTACGGCGCGAAGCACCTGAAGCTCCTGAACGGCGGGAGGAAGAAGTGGATCGCCGAGGACCGGCCCTTCACGAAGGACGTCCCGGCGGCCGGCGCGGGGAAGCTCAAGGCGTCCGCCCCCGACCCCAAGCTGCGCGCGTTCCTCGCGGACGTCCAGCA
>JASHWZ010000139.1 GCA_030043865.1 Thermoplasmata archaeon
GCCTACGACCGCGCCTACACGCTCGACCCGAACCGCGCGTCGCGCTCGCTCTTCCGCCCGATGCTCAAGCTGCTCACGGCGGTCCAGGGCGCCGCGGCGCCCGAACCCGCGATGGAGAGCGCGCTCCCCGGGCGCCCCGAAGGGCCGACCCCGCGACGGCTCGAGCCCGAGGACCCGCGCCCCGAGGTCGGCTGAGCGCCGCGCGGGAGCCCGGCTAGATCGGCT
This sequence comes from Thermoplasmata archaeon, assembly GCA_030043865.1. Lineage (GTDB taxonomy): Archaea > Thermoplasmatota > Thermoplasmata > Lutacidiplasmatales > UBA184 > Lutacidiplasma. The sequence goes on from JASHWZ010000139.1 coordinate 226, forward strand.
TCGGGGCCGACGTCACGATCGTCGACTCGGCCCACGACTTCGCCTTGTCGCGGGCGACCGCGTGCTGCTCGTAGAACTTGTGGACGCGCTCGATCAGCTCGCCCTTGCAGTCGCCGCAGAGGAGCTCGCCCGAGCGGCAGGTACGGGTGATCTCCTCGAACTTCGCCTCGGTGTCGGCGAACCGCGTCCTCCAGAGCGCCCAGATCGAGCAGATCTCGGGGGTCGCGCCGAGGCGCCGCTGCTCCTCGACCGTCGCGCGCCCGCCGGTGAACGCGGCCCGCAGCTTTCGCTCGACGACCGCGGGCGTGTCGTTCAGATAGAGCGCGTCGTCCGTCCGGCCCCCGGTCGTGCTCATCGCGCCCTCCCCGAGGAGCCCGGGCACCATCTGCGAGTGGAGCAGCGCCGGCTTCGGGTACCCCAGACCCTCGGCGATGTCCCGCGTGAGCCGGAAATGCGGGTCCTGGTCGATCCCGCACGGCACGAGGCACGGCACGGTGCGCCCCTCGGCCCACGACGGCCAGAAGCACGGGACGCTCTGGAGCGCCGTGTAGAAGACGAGCCCGATGTTCGTGCTCGGCGTGAAGCCGAAGACCGCCTTCACGTTGGAGAACGTGATCTTGCGCGCGACGCGGATCGCGAGCGGGTAGAGCGCCGCGATCGAGCGCGAGTCGAAGAAGACGTACGTCCGCTTCGGGTCGAACCCGAGCGCGAGGATGTCGTAGAGGTTCTCGAGGCCCCACTGCGCCGTCTCCTCCCGGGTCAATCCGCCGCGGGCCCAGAACTTCTCGTCGTCGGTGATCTGGAGGTAGACGGGGACCCCGAGCCGACGCTGGAACCAGGCGCAGAGGTCGAACTGGACGAGGTGCGAGAGGTGGAGCGGGCCGGACGGGCCGCGGCCGGAGTAGACGAAGAACGGCCGACCGTTCGCGTAGCCGTCGAGCAGCGGGAGGAGGTCGCGGTGCGAGTAGTAGATGCCGCGCGCGAGCAGCGGATGGAGCTCACCGCCCGCGAGGCGGTGGAGCCGGGCGAGGACCTGGGCGGTGACCTCCTCGGTCCCGAACTGCTCGCGCAGCCGGACGTAGTCGATCTTGCCGCGGACCTCGTACGGGGTGACGACGAACTCGTCGGGGTCGGGCATGCTCCGCGGCCCGCTAGCCTTCGGGGAACGTAATCTTGGCGAGGATCGACTCGCGCTCGCTCATCGGCACGCCCGCGCTCGTGAGCGCCTCGGCGACGCACGAGCGGGAGTGCTCGTGATGGATCGTGTGGCCGCAGGAGGGACAGGTCGCCCACCCTTCGATCAGTCGGCGGAGCCCCTCCCGCGAGGACGACGAGTCCCGTCGGGCGAACCGCTCGACGAGGAACGCCCCGCCGACTTGGTTCTCGAGGTTCGAGAGCGGGACGCGGACCGGGGTGTTGCAGACCGGGCAGCGGGCCGGATTCCGACAGTTGCAGGTCATGCGGTGTAGTGTACCGCACGCTCCGGACTAAAAGCCCGCCGACCGCCCGGCCGGCCCGGCGGGGAAGGATATCCATAAGAGCCGGGAGCCCCACCGTCCCTCCGTGCCCGACACGCCGGAGGGGCAGGCCCGCGAGTTCCACCTCGAGATGGTCGAGGTGCTGAAGCTCCTGAATCGCATCGAGGAGGAGCAGGGGAAGCAGGACGGGCTCGAGCGCGAGGAGCTCCTGCACCTCTTGGCCAAGGCGGGGTTCACCACGATGACGCTCGATCAGGTCGGGGAAACGCTCGACACGCTGATCGGCAACGGGTACGCCCGCCGCCTGACCGACTCCGAGTACGCCTGGGACCGCGGGCGCGTCGTCGGGGAGCGGTTCGCGATCACGCTCGACGGGAAGCGACTCATCCTGCGCGAGCTCGAGAAGGTCGGCCGGATCTAGCGCGGGGCGCAACCGTCCAGTAGCCCCGGTACTCTCGGACGCCGGTGCCGGTCGACCCTACCTCCCGCCATCTCCGTCTGGAACGGCTCGCGCCCGGGGTGCACGCCGCCGTCGCGGTGACGACCGGCGCGGCGCTCGCCAACTCGGGGATCGTCGACCTCGGCGGGGCGACCGTCGTCTTCGACTCGACGTTGACCCCGCGCACCGGGCGTCTCCTCGCCCGGACGGCCGAGCGGCTCACCGGACGCGCCCCCGCGTTCGTCGTCAACAGCCACTACCACGGCGACCACATCTGGGGGAACGGTGCCTTCGTCGGCGCCCACGTCGTCTCGACACGCACGGTGCGCGCGAACGTGATCGCGCGGAGTCGCGGGCAATTCCTCTCGATGCGACGGGAGGTCCGCCGGGAGCTGCCCCGCCTCGGGCACCCGCGGTGGCCGATCGAGCGGGCCGACGTCCCCCAGCTCCGCGCCTGGTTCCGCGCCGTCCGCGACGCCCCGGCGGAGCTCCCGATCGTCCCTCCCGACGTGACGTTCACCGACGAGCTCGTGCTCGAGGGCTCGCGCCGGTCGCTCCACCTCCTCTCGTACGGTGGCGGGCACTCGCCGAGCGACGTCTTCGCGTTCCTGCCCGAGGAGCGGGTCGTCTTCGCCGGGGACCTCGCGCTCGAAGGATACCATCTCTCGGTCGGCGACGGCTATCCCGAGGCGTGGGTCGGGATCCTCGACCGGATGCGCGCGCTCCGGCCCCGCGTCGTCGTCCCGGGTCACGGGCGGGTCGGCACCGGCCGCACGCTCGACCGGTCGCACGAGTACCTTCAGGACCTCCTCGCGCTCGCCCGGCGCGCGCGGGCGCACGGGACGAGCGCCCGCGCGTTCGCCCGGACCCCGATCCCCGAGAAGTACGGCGCGCTGCGGTTCACGTTGATGTTCCCGGGCAACCTCCGGCGGATGTACGCGCTGCTCGGCCCGCGCCGCCGCCGGCGAGCCACGTAGCCGCCGGCGGTGCCGGGGCCTTTTAAGTAGATGAACGCCGCGTAGTAATCGGGCATGCCGCCCGGGGACGGACCCGACCCGGTCCGAGCGACGCTGATCGCGATCCTGCAGCAGCTCAACCGCGTCGAGTCGATCCACGAAGGGCGGGCCCGCGACCAGGCGCTCTCCCTCGCCGACTTGGAACGGCTGCTCACGAAGTTCTGGGCGGTCGAGCAAGAGCTCGTCAAGCTGCCGCTCGCGCTCGGGCTCCTCGTGCGGAACGGCATGGTCGAGGCGCAGATGGTCTCGACCGGCGCCGCGCCGGGCGCCCGCCCCGCGAAGAGCGGCGGGAAGGCGCACTACCGGATCACGGCGGGCGGCAAGCAGTTCCTCGTCGAGAACCTCGAGAAGAGCGACCGCATTTCCTGAGCTCGTCCGGCGCGCGCCGCCGAGCTCTCTCTCGAAGAACCTAAGTAGCCACCGAGGGTGGGCGGGCCCCCATGTCGAGGATCCACTCCGGGAACAAGGGACGGTCCGGCTCGCACCGACCGTACCCCCGGACGAAGCCGGAGTGGGTGACCGCCTCGTCCGAGGAGGTCGTCCAGCAGGCCGTCCAGCTCGCGAAGAGCGGGATGGGCCAGGCGCTGGTCGGCCAGACCCTGCGGGACTCGTACGCGATCCCGCTCTCCCGGACGATCACGGGGAAGCGGCTCGGCGTCCTGCTCGCGGAGAACGGCGTCCGGCCGGAGATCCCGGACGACCTCCAGGCGCTCCTGAAGCGCGTCGTGCACCTCCAGCGCCACCTCCAGGCCCACCCGAAGGACCTCGCGAACCGTCGCGGCTTGAGCCTGATGGAGTCGCGGATCCGACGCCTCGCCCGGTACTACCGCATGCGCCGACGGCTCCCCGAGAGCTGGCGGTACTCGGCGGCCGGCGCGGCGCTCCAGGTGGAGTGATGCCCTCGGGCCCGGACGGTTTCGTCAGCGACCCCCAGTACCGGACCGAGTTCGAACGCGCGCGGGCCCTCCT
>JASHWZ010000140.1 GCA_030043865.1 Thermoplasmata archaeon
ATCCACTGGGGGTTCGAGGAGAGGACCTGCTCGGGCGAAAGCTCCGGATAGGCAAAGGTGGAGTTCGCGGAGATGCTCGTGCCGCCCGCGGCCTCGATGAGCGACTCGCCGAACGTCCCGGGCCCGAACGTCCAGTACCCGTTCGAGTCGGCGTCGTACGTCACGAGCACGAACGGGAAGCTGGGAGCGTTGTTCACGACCTGGCTCGCGTTGTACAACTCGGACGCGAGCTGGGCATTGAGGGCCGCAGCCGCGGAAGTGACGCCGAAGATCTGGGCGAGGATGTTCAGGTCGACCTGGATCCCTCCGAGCGAGGAGGCCTGGAGCACGACCACGGGGATGCCGTAGGTCGCGGTGATCTCGCCGATGTACTCGCTCGAGACGATCGTCGCAGCGAGCACGAGCTGGGGCGTGGCGTTCACCAAGTCCTCGAAGTTGAAGGTCGGTCCGATCTGAACGCACATCGAAGAGGAGAGGTCCCAGAGCGCGATCTGGTCGGACGAATAGTCCGCAGAGAGGCCGCCGAGGGATGGGGCGTAGCAGTCGACGCCCACGACGTGACTGCGCAATCCGAGACGGTACATCGAGTCCATGATGTTGGGGCCCAGCACCACCACCCGCGAGGGGTTGTACGGCACCGTGACGGACCGACCCGCATCATCCGTGACGTGCACGGTGCCGGGAGTGGACGAGGGGCGCAGTTCGAAGTAGGCGCCCGTCGCGCCGATCGCGATCGCGGCCGTCACGACGATGGCGACCACGAGGAGGGTGACCGATACCTGCCGGCGGGGCGCGGAAGGGGCGGGGGCGTCGGAGGGCGGGGCGTTCAACGACATTGGACTCGAGACAAACAGTCTTTAACATAAGCTTTCCCGGGCTCGGGGGTCGATGGCGTCCGCTGCCCGTCGCTCCGCGGGATCGCTCCCCGCGAACCGCGGGCTCGTCGTGGTGGGCACGGCGAGCGACGTCGGCAAGAGCTTCGTCGTCACCGGGCTGTGCCGCCTGCTGACCCGGCGCGGCTACGCCGTGCAGCCGTTCAAGGCGGTCAACATGTCGCTGAACTCGATCCCGACCGCCGCCGGGGAGGAGATCGCGCTCGCGCAATGGGTGCAGTGCGTGGCCGCCCGCGTCGCGCCGTCCGCGCTCGCGAATCCGGTGCTCCTGAAGCCGTACGGCTCGGGTGTCGAGGTCGTCGTGCGCGGACGGTCCCGCCTCGCGCTCGCGTCCTGGCGCCGCGAGATGCCGCGGCACCTTCCCCGCTTGCGGGAGGAGGTCCGTCGAGCGGTGGAGGACGCGCGGAACTCGGGACGATCCGTCGTCGCGGAGGGGGCGGGGAGCCCGGTGGAACTGAACCTTCGTTCGAGCGACCTTTCGAACTTCTTCGTCGCCGAATTGCTCGACGCACCGGTGCTCCTGGTCGCCGACCTCGACCGCGGCGGCGCCCTCGCGCAGGTCGTGGGGACGTGGGAACTGCTCGCGCCCTCAGAGCGGGCCCGGGTCCGCGGCATCATCTTCAACCGCTTCCGCGGCGACCCGGAACTGTTCCGTCCCGCGGTGGCATGGACCGCCGACCGCCTCGGTGTTCCGGTGATCGGCGTGGTCCCGATGCTCCCGGCGACCGACGGCCGCCTCCCGCCCGAGGATTCCCTCCAGTTGGGCCGCCCGCCCGTCGCGTCCCGAGCGGCTCCCCCCCGGGCCCGTCTGGGGATCGTCCGGCTGCCGCACACGGCGAACTTCTCCGACTTTGCGGAGTTGGAAGCCCGTCCCGAACTCGCGACCGTGTGGGTCGAGCAGCCGTCCGAGGCGGTGGGACTGGACGCCCTCCTCTTGCCGGGAACTCGACGGACGGGGGACGACCTCGCCTGGTTACGGCGGCTCGGCTGGCCCGCCGCGATCGCGCACGCGCGACGGCACGGGGTCGGCATCGGCGGGGTCTGCGGGGGCTTCCAGCTGCTCGGCGATTGGCTGGACGACCCGTCCGGCACCGACGGTCGACCCGGCCGACACCGGGGCCTCGGACTGCTGCCGGTCACGACGCGGTTCCGCGACCCGAAGCTGGTGCGCCCGGTCCGGGCCGTCGCGCTCGCTCGTCACCCGTGGCTGCCCGAAGGCTGGGAGGTCGCCTGCTACGAGATCCATCGCGGACGCATCGAAGGTCGAGGACCCTCGTGGGGAATTTTCCGGCTCCGCACGGACGACCGGTCTCCCCCGGCGGGGGTCGACGGAGCGGTCTCCGCCGACGGCCGGGTCTGGGGAACGATGCTGCACGGCGCGCTCTCTTCCCCGAAGGCGCTCGACGGGCTCGTGCAGTGGGCGACGCCCCGGCGGCGGGCCGCGGAGCGGGGGCCGGCGCGCCGCTCGCGTCGACCGACCGATGCGCCCGAGCTGTTTCCCGACCTCGACCGGACCATCGACCGGGTCGCGGACCTTCTCGAGCGTCACCTCGACCAGCGCGCGCTGTTCAAGATCTTCGGAGCGGCCGCTCGCCCGTCCCGGCGAGCGGACCCGCCCGGACCGGCTCGCCAACCGAGCCCGGGGTAGGGCCGACCGGGTACGCGGACCCCCACCGGTCCAGGAAGATCCGACCGTCCAGCGGGGCGCGCCGAGCCCACCCCTTCGCCTCCAGCTCCGGCTGCGGCGGGAACTCCCGCACAAACCCGACGGTAAGGTACGCGATCGGAACGATCCCCGGCGGGATGGCGAGGAGCGCGCGCAGACGTTCCGGGTCGAGGATGCTGACCCAGCCCACGCCCAACCCCTCCGCCCGGGCCGCCAGCCACAGGTTCTCGACCGCGAGACAGGTGCTGTACAGGTCGACCTCGCGCACGCGCACGCGGCCGAGCACGGCCGGCCCCGCCCGGTCCGGGTCGCACGTGACGCAGACGTTCAGCGGCGCGTCGAGGATCCCCTCGAGCTTCAGCGACTCGTACAGGCGACGTCGTTCGCCGGAGAACTGCTCCGCGCCCTCGCGACGGACCTCTTCGAAGTTCGCCCGCACCCGTGAGCGGAGCTCCCGATCCCGCACCACGAGAAAGTCCCACGGTTGCATGAAGCCGACGGACGGCGCGTGGTGCGCGGCCTCGAGGACCCTACGGAGGACCGCCTCGGGGACCGGATCGGGAAGGAACTGGGAACGGATGTCGCGGCGACCGTAGAGCACTCGGTAGAAGCCCTCCCGGTCTCGGTCCGTGATGCCGTCCGAACCCGCCCGCCGCGCTCTCGGAGCCATCGACGGTGCAGCGGTCGTCGGGCCTTTAGCGTCACGCTCCCGATCCCCGCCGCAACCGTGAAGTGGGTCGGCGCGGAGGCGCGCCGTGCGCTGGTCCGTAGAGGAGGGCTATGTGCTAGTGCGGGGCCGCTTCCGCGTCGTGAGCTCCGCGCCCTGGAACGGGGGGTTCGGGCGCGCCCGCGCGATCGTGAACGTGCACGTCCCGAAGTCGTACGATGAGCCCGTCCCGGCGTTCTTCCGCCGATTCCAACGCCGGACGGGAGAGCGGTCGCTGGTCGGGTTGCTCACCGCGGTCGACCTGCGGGCCGTCTCTGTGCGGAGCTCCCGGTACGGCACGGCGATCGTCACGGCCGGGGTCTCGAACGCCGCGCACGTCGGGACGATCAACGTCATCCTCGTGGTCGGCGGGCGGGCGGAGCCCAGCGGGCTCGTGGAGGCCGTGAAGGTGGTCACCGAGGCGAAGGTCGCCGCCCTCCGGCGATTGGACGTGCGGGCCGGACGGCATCCCGCGACCGGCACGACGACCGACGCAGTGGTGATCGCGTGCGAGGACCGCGGGCCGGCCTGGGAGTACTGCGGCGGGGCGACCGCCCGGGGTCGAGCGTTCGGGGCGATGGTGGGGGCCGCCGTGATCGAGAGTCTCGCGAAGGGCGACGGCCTTCGGCTCAACCGACCGATCGGCGCCCGCCTCGCCGAGCGGGGTTGGTCGTCGCGCCGCATCGACCGTGCGGCCCGGTCCACGCCGCTCGGGGACCGCGCCCGGTGGGAGGCCCGGTTCGGGGTCGACGACGCGACCCGGTCCGGTCGCCTTCCGACGGCGCCGGTCGGGCTCAGGCCCCGGCGAGGCGCCGGGCGTGGCGGCGGGCGCGCGCGAGGTCGATCGGCCGGTTCACGTTGAATTCAAGCTCGGGATCGTCGAAGAGGTAGGGCCGATCCCCCGCATCCGCGCCCGCGACGACCCAGTTGATTCCCACGAGTCGACCGGTCCGTCGGTCGTGCGGACCGTACGACCACGCGACGTCTCGGGGGATCGGAAATCGGCAGTAGGTCGACGGCAGTAGACCGACTCGGCTCTCGGTCGACCCTCCCACCGAGCCCACGAATCGTTCGACGGTCGAGGCGCGGAGGAACGGAAGGTCGGAGGAGACGGTGGCGAATCGCGGCGTGCGGTGGGTGAGGAAGCCGACATCGGCCGAATACCCGGCGCCCGGCGTCTCTACGACCGCTACGCGGTGCGCGCAACAAAACCTCGCGGTGCGCGGGGTAGTGGGACTGACCGCGACCTCGACGTCCAGTCCCTCGACGCCGCGGAGCGCCGAGAGCACGCGGGCGAGCATCGGAACCCCGGCGACTCGAACGAGCGGTTTTTCCACGCGCGTCCGACCGAGTCGCCGGCCCCGGCCGCCCGCGATCACGTAGATCCGGGTCATGCGGTCACGGCCGAACGGGGGATCGACCCGCACGTCACCGGAGCCACGGCACCCCCGCCGCGAGGACCAGGACGAGCAGGAAGGCGAGGTCATGGCCCGCGCCGAGCAGGTCGCCGCTGAGTCCGGCGAACCGACGACGGGCCACCACCGCGACGACCCCCGCGACGCCCACGCTCGCGACGAACGCGGCGACGCCGAATAGCCCGCCCACGAGGGCGAGCAGCACCCCGCCGGTCGCGAGCGCGGCCGCGAGCCGGGGCGGGGTCACGCCGGGAAGAAGAGCTCGCGCGAGCCGAGAGTGGGGCGAGAGCGGTGCCATCGCGAACGTGGCGGCGATGCCGGTCGTGGCCGCGGCCTCGGCGACCATCGGAACGACGAACGGGGCGATTCTCAAGGGTGGGAAGAGCACGGCCGCCGGCGCGACCGGACCGGTGCCGTTCGGGAGCGACGCCATCAGCGCGACGAGCCCGACCACGAAGACCGCTCCCGCGAGCGCACCGGCCACGCCGATGTGCGGGTCCCGCAGGATCTCGTCGCGCTCCTTCGGGGACCCATGGGCGGCGAGCGCGTCCATCGTGTCCGCGAGCCCGTCGGTGTGCAGAATCCCCTTGACGAGGAAGTACGTCGGGACGAACAGGAACGCGCCCAGCAGGAGCGGGAGGAAGCGGAGCTCGACGGCGGCGGCGAAGCCCAGGATCGCGCCAACGAGCAGTCCCGCCACGGGGAACCACGGGAGCGCGTAGGCCATCTCCGACCCGTCGCCGGCGCCCGACGGGATCCGGGACAGGAACGTGATCGCGGCTCGAAAGCTCACGCGCAGCGGGAGCACGACCCCAAGATAAGAACCGGGTCGACGCCCCCGGGTGCGTCGGCGGACCCGGCCGAAACGGTGATGAGTCGCGGTTCCCGGACGGGGCGTGGCATCGAGCGAGGGCATCGCGCGGGCCCCGGTCCCGCCGGTCGACGAAGCGGCCCGCCGGGCCGCCCGCCGACGCTGGTCGACCCTCACCAAGCCCGAAGGGAGCCTGGGTCGCCTCGAGGCGCTCGCGGAACAGCTGGCGGCGATCCGAGGGGACGCGCGACCGCGCTTCCGCCGGAAGACGATCGTGGTGTTCGTGGCCGACCACGGGGTGGCGCGGGAGGGCGTGTCCGCCTATCCGGCCAGTGTGACCTCGGCGATGCTCGACAACTTCCTCGCCGGCGGCGCGGCGATCAACGTGCTGTCGAACGTCGTAGGCGCGGAGACCGTCTTTGTCGACGTCGGCATCGATGCCGAGCCTCGGACGGAGTCCCCCCGGCTGCGGGTGCGCCGGGTCGCCCGTGGCACGCGCGACTTCGCCCGCGAGCCGGCGATGACCCGGGCCGAAGCCGAGCAGGCGGTGTCGACCGGGGCCGGCGTCGCCCGGGAGGTGATCCGGGCGGGCACCGACCTCCTCGCGACCGGCGACATGGGGATCGGCAACACGACCGCGGCGAGCGCGATGCTGGGGGCCCTAACGGGTCGGCCGGCGCGCGACGTCGTCGGTCCGGGCACCGGACTCGACGCGTCCGGCGTCGCGCGGAAAGCCGAGGTGATCGACCGCGCGCTACGGTCCCGCGACATGGACCCCCACGACCCTTGGTCGGTGCTCTCGGGCGTCGGCGGTTTCGAGATCGGGGCGATGGCCGGCGCCGCCCTCGCCGCGGCGCATCACCGGGTACCGGTGGTCGTCGACGGGTTCATCGCGACCGTCGCGGCGCTGTGGGCCACTCGTCTCCAACCGTCGCTTCGGGAGTACCTGATCCCGTCGCACCGCTCCGCCGAGCCCGGACATCGACTCGCGCTGGAGCAACTCGAACTCGTTCCGTACCTGGACCTCGGCCTCCGCCTCGGGGAGGGCACCGGCGCGGCGCTCCAGCTGGTGCTCTGCGAGGCGGCGACGCGGCTCCTGGACGAGATGGCGACGTTCGAGGAGGCCCGAGTCGCTCAGCGAAGCCGTCCGTCGTGAGCGTCCGGCAAGGGCGAGACGCCGCGACCGCCTCCCGGGCCTCCGAGGCGCTCGAGCTCCCGGAGGAACCGGCGCGTTTCCTGGGGACGTCGCACAGCGAAGCGGATGTGGCGGCCGAGGCCCAGCGCGGTGAGGTCCCGGACGTAGAACCCACGACGCGCGAGCGAGGCCGTCGCGCGCGCCGCGTGGCCGACGTCCACGGCGAAGTAGTGCGCATCAGAGGCCGACCCGAGTTGGGACCGCGCCACTTCGGCGGTCCGGCGGACGCGCTCCAGCGTCGCGGTGACCCAGCGCTCCGCGTCGAGCGCCGCGAGCCCGATCTGGCGCGCCACCGCATCGACCGACCAGGGCAGGAGCCGAGCACGCACGGCGGCGATCACCGACGGCGCACCGAGGGCATGGCCGAGCGGGAGTCCGGGGGTTCCCAGGGTCTTCGACCAGGAGAAGACCACGAGCGCCGCGTCGCTGCGCCGGCCGAACGACACCCCGTCGCGAACGAACGGGAGGTAACTCTCGTCCACCACGAGCAGGCTACGTCGCCGTTCCGCCGCCTCGGCGATCTCGTCGAGCGCGTCCGGGGTGAGGTACCGCCCGTCGGGCGTCCCCGGGTTGGCGAGCACCGCGACCCCGCGCCGAGGGATCGCCGCCGCGAACCGCCGCGCGTTCAGCCGCAGGTGGGGCATCGCCACCGTTCGGACTCGGGCGCCGACCGACCGGGCGACGCGCCGGTACTCTCCGTACGTGAACTGCGGCAGGAGCACCGTACGGCCGGCACCGAACCCCGCGATGGCGCACCGGAGGAGCTCCGAGGCGCTACCGGCCAGTACCAGCTCGTCGCCCGAGACCGCGAGGCGTCGGGCGACCCGGGTCGATAGCGCCGACTGCCGCCGGTCCGGGTACCGGTCGGCCTCGCGCGCCGCCCGAAGCAACGCCGCACGGAGGAACGGCGGCGGACCGTAGGGGTTCACCGACAGCGAGAGGTCGACGCACGGCGGGCGCGGGGGACCGTCGTCCTCGGGGGGACGACCTCCGTGCGGAACCACGGGGATGCGGTGCGTGGGCACCACCGGGGTGGGGGTTCCCCGGCGTCGATCAGTGGAGGAAGTACGTCCACCCCACATCGGTCAATCCCCCGATCACCGCGACGGAGAGCAGGAGCATCAGCACGCTCGCGCGCCGCACCCAGCGGACCGTCCGTCGCACGTCGTCCGGGGTCGGTCGCGGCCAGCCGTCGGCGATGACGTACGACCCTCGGCGTTCGAGTCGGACGTGGAGGAGCCCGGCGGCCGTGCGGATCGTCGACGGCACCTTCGCCTGCGGGTCGACGCGTTCGATCGCGGGCGCCGTGTACGTCCGCCCGGACACCGCGCGGAGAAGGACGCTCGCCAGCCGGTCGGGCAGCCAATTCACCGCGGTGTCGACGCGGGCCGTGAACTCGCCGAAGTACCGCCAGCGCGGCTCGCGGTGCCCCCAGAGCGCGTCGAGGGTGTTGATCGCCCGATACGCCACGGCGCCCGGCAGTCCGAGCAACGAATAAGCGAGCAGCGGAGAGACGATGCTGTCCGTGGTGTTCTCGAACGCCGATTCGACGAGCGCGGAGTAGAGCAGGTCGGCCGGCAGCTCCGCCACCGGCCGGTTGACGACGACGCTGACCTCCCTCCGCATCTCGTCAAGCGGGCGTCCCAGCGGTCGAGTGCAGAACCATTCGAGCGTTCGGACCGCGAACGTCGATTTCAACCAGAAGATGCCGAAGCCGAGCGACACGGCGCCGACGAGTGCACCCGCGACCGCGGTCGTCACCGAGAGCCCCGGGAGGGTTGCCCCAACGAGGAGGGCGAGCCCCTCGGCGAGCGCGACCGCTACCCCGACGAGGACCAGGAGACCGACCGCTCCCCAGCGGCGCTCGTGGGCCGGGTCACCGCGTTGGACCCGCGACTCGATCGCACCGGCGGCACGGCCCACGATCACCGGTGGGTACCATCGTTCGGCGGCCGACCCTTCGGCCGGGTCGCCCCACAGTCGGTCGAGCACGAACGCAGCTCCGAGCGACCCCGCGACGACCGCGAACACGAGGCACCGATCGATCGGCATGGGCCCCTCAGCGTCGGACGACGTCCGGAAAACGGTCGACGCGCCACACCGCCGGGTCGCCGTCGTCCGCGTCGCGTTCGAACTCCGCTTGGCCCGGGTCCGGGTATCGTCCGAACAGGCCCCGATACCAAACGGCGGTGGCGCCGACCTGGCGCGCTCCCTCGACGTCCGCGTGCCAACAGTCCCCGATGTGCACGAGTCGCGCCGGAGCCGTCCCTAGAGTCCGCGCGGCCCGTCGGAAAATCCGGGGGTCGGGCTTGCCGTACCCCCACGCGCTCGACGTGATCACGTCGGCGATCGGACCGACCCGCTGTCGCCGCAAGAAGTCGGCCCACGTGGACGGCCGTCGGGCCGAGTTGGTGACCACCGCGACCGGGATCCTCCGCCGATGGAGCGCGGCGAGGAAGGCTCGCGCCTCGGGATTCACGTTCGGCGGTCGTGACGCAAGACCGGCTTCCGAGAGATCTTTCGCCCATGCGGCGAGGGACGCGCGCGGTGGGGGGCCCAGCCGCTCGGCCAGTCGTCCGAGCAACTCGGCCGGGTCCAGCCGAGAGATCTTCGATCCCTCCCGAGCGAGCCGGCGGACCTCCGCGCCGATCGTTCTCGAAACGGCCCGTTCGGAGACCGGGCGGCCCCGGGCATCGCCGAGCGCTCGGGAGATCAGCCGGAGCCGAGCGTCCCTCCATCCCGCACGGTCCTCCGGCCGGAACCACAGGAGGGTGTACCAGAGGTCGAGCGTGACGGCCGTGGCTTCGACGCGCGTTCTCGCTCCGACGGACACGGGGCGGGCGCCAACCGGTCGGCCCCCTTCAGGATTTGGGCGGGCCGCTTCCTGCGCGGGGGCCACCGACAAACGATATGCCCTCGGTGCCTCCGGCCCCGGCGGAGGGAGCATAGGCTAACTTGGCAGACCAGCGGGCTCCAGTCAGGGCGCGGCCGACCGCGTCCGGCGATTAGGGTCTGCGGAGGGACGCGCATCGCGTCCCCGTGACGATTGACTGGAGCGCGCGGAGAGACCCGCATATGGGGGTT